>NZ_JBXEJO010000122.1:0-14895 GCF_056837965.1 Bradyrhizobium ferriligni | reverse complement strand
GGGAATGGGGAGGGGCCGTCTTGATGGTGGTTGAACATGCGCCCTCCGATCAGCGCGGGCTCAACAGCGCTTGGCCTCAGCTTGGCGTACCGGCCGGCCTCGTTTTGTCGACGGGCGTCATGGCGATCTTTACGTCGCTGCCGCCCGACGATTTTGAAAGCTGGGGATGGCGCTGCCCGTTTTTGATCAGCATTCTGCTCGTCGCGATCGGCATGCTGATACGGCTCGCCATCGAAGAAACGCCGATCTTTGCCGATATGGCCGAGCAGGGGGAACTGAAGAAGTTTCCAGGCCTTGAGATCCTGAAACACAACAAGAGGTCAGTTCTGCTCGCTATCGGCGCGCGCTTTGCAGAGAACGGCTCCTTCTTCATCTTTAGTGTCTTCAGTCTCTCCTACGCTACCAAGTATTTGCACGTCAGTAGCGGCACGATTTTGACAGCCGTCGTGATTGCCGCTTTCGCTACGATGGGCACGATTCCCCTGTTCGCGAGCCTGACGGATCGCTTGGGACGCAGGCCGGTCTTCGTAGGCGGCGCCCTCTTTACCGGATTGTTCGCGTTTCCCTTCTTCTGGCTTCTTCAAACGGCAAACCCCGTCCTGATGACGTTGTCCGTGGTGTTAGCCTTGTCCGTGGGGTGGTCGGCCATGTATGCGCCGCAAGCGGCGTACTTCGCGGAGATGTTCGATCCCCAGGTGCGTTACTCCGGCATGTCGATTGGAGCGCAGCTCGTCGCCATCGTTGCGGGTGGGCCTTCGCCTCTCATCGCGACGGCGGCTATCGCGGCCACGAGCGGGCAACCCTGGCCTATTGCCCTGTGGCTCATTGGTGTGTCGGCCGTAACGCTGCTGTCGCTCGCATTGGCACCCGAGACGGCCGGGCGCGATCTGGGGCTAAAACGATCCCTCGGAGGAAGAGAGTAACAGCATGGCCGTCGCTACAGGTGAACCGGTGCCACAAGAAAAAATCGTCTTTCTCGACCGGGGCAGTTTGCAGGCAACCCTCCGCCGCCCAAGCTTTGCCCATGATTGGATAGACTACGAGGCGACGAAGCCGACCGAGGTCGTTGCGCGATTAATTGGCGCCACGATCGCGGTTGTAAACAAGGTTCGCCTGCCGGAAGAGGTCCTGGCCCAGCTACCAAAACTTAAACTCATCGCCGTCGCTGCGACGGGAACGGATGTCATCGATGCCAAGGCTTGTGCTGATCGAAACATTTCAATCACGAATGTCCGTGGGTACGCGGTCCATTCGCTTCCGGAGCATGTTTTCGCGATGATCTTGGCGTTGCGTCGCAATCTTCGTTCGCATCAAGCGGCCGTCGACAGCGGTCACTGGTCGCGTTCCGAGCACTTCTGCGTGTTTTCTGGGTCCATGCACGATCTGTCCGGGTCCACGCTTGGTTTGCTGGGCTTTGGTGCGCTCGGGCGCGCCGTCGCGGCGCTTGGATTGGCGTTTGGAATGAAGGTCATCGCATTTGATCATTATCAAATCCAGGATGCAAATGTCGGCCGCGCATCCCTTGATGAGGTGCTCGCCAAGAGTGACGTACTGTCCTTGCATCTGCCGCTGACGCCTGCGACCCGGAACGTGATCAACAAGGGCAAATTGGCGCAGATGAAACCGTCGGCTATATTAATCAACACGGCGCGCGGAGGCCTCGTTGACGAGCAAGCCTTGGCGGATGCGCTAAAAGCCGGCAACATCGCGGGCGCAGGGATCGATGTGCTGTCAACCGAGCCACCCGAGGCCGACAATCCGCTCATCTCCCTCAATTCGCCGAAACTCATTTTGACGCCCCACGTGGCGTGGGCGAGTGACGAGGCGATGCAGACGCTTGCCGACCAGATGATCGACAACATCGAGGCCTTTATCGCGGGGCAACCGAAAAACCTTGTCCTGCCTAGTGCTTCGTAAGCGGGCGCGATCAAAATGACCCTTCTGTGGGATGATTCAAGAACATTCTTGCAGCGCGCCTTCGATCGGGCCGTCGCACAAGCCGATCCGAGGGTGGCCGTTTCGCCATTCCTACCCGAAAAGCCGCAGGGGCGAACGGCGTATCGAGTGCTCTCCGAAAATAAGGTACCGTTGTCACCGACAGACGTTACAGGCACCGATGGCGACCGTGAGCCGGCCACGCTCGATCGTTGCAGCCGAGAACACATCCGGCTCCCGGCGACTTGATAGGGACTACCGAGGGAACCCAAGCATAGCGGGCGCCCGTCGCAAGCACTGACCCGAACACGCCGGCGAATGGCCAAATCCGCCATGGGCAACGGCGTCGGTTTGTTGTTCGTGGCGCTTTCCAGTGGTTCTGGGTCTCTGAGTGACATGACTTGGAACGAGTCGTCGGCAATCGGCGCAATCAGTGAGTGCCGCCGCTAATATTTGACGCGACTGGGATCCGATTTCGCGAATTGCCACTAACGCCGGAGCGAGTCCGCGCGGCGTTGAATGATTGACAGGAATTTTCTCAAGAGTTATGTATAGACATATTATCAAGGGGATCTTGGTATGCCACCAATCTACATCGCCTATCTCAATCGGCTCGACATCGAAGAGCTAAAGATCACTGACCAGGAAATCCTCGCGGCGATCGAGACGAGCCTGGCTGCCCAAGGCAGGGGCGATACCGTGATCGAACCGCGCGTGCACCTGGAGCCAGGTGCGGCCAACGGGCACTTCAATGTGCTGCGCGGAGCGATCAAACCGCCGATCGACAGAGCCGGGGTCAAGATCGTCGGAGACTTCGTCGACAACTACAAGCTCGGCTTTCATTCCGAGCTGGGCATCCTGGCGCTGTTTGATCCCCGCACCGGCGCTCCTAGGGCGATCATGGATGCGAGCGGCATCACCGATATGCGCACCGGTGCGGTCACGGCGGTTGGCGCCAAATATCTCGCACGCAAGAACTCCAAGATCCTCGGTCATGTCGGCGCCCGCGGCACAGCCTACTGGAACGTGCGGCTGCTCAATCATCTCTTCGACTTCGACGAGATCCGCGTCCATTCGCGCCGCCAGGAAAGCCGCAACGGCTTTGCCGAGCGGCTGAGCCGCGATCTTGGCAAGAAGGTCGTTGCAACGGAGGATTGGCAGAGTTGCGTGGAGGGCGCCGACATCGTCGTCGAAGCCTCTCGCCTCGACAAGCCGACGCCGATGCTGAAGACCGAATGGATCAAGCCCGGCGCCTTCGTCGTGCCCTACGGAACGATGAGCGCAATCGAGCTGTCGCTGACGGACATGATGACGAAACTGGTAGTCGACGACTGGGGGCAGTGCAAGGGCGGCAAGTTTGGCAGCCTTCGCGCCCATGTCGAGGCCGGCAAGCTTTCCGAGAAGACGCTGCATGCCGAGCTCGGGCAGATCGTCGCCGGACTGCGGCCAGGACGCCAAAGCGATTCCGAGACGAACCTGCTCTGGCATCGCGGATTGTCGCTCTCCGACATTGCGCTGGGACATGCGATGCTGGAGAAGGCCGAACGGATCGGTGTTGGGCAAAGGCTGCGCTTCGCCTGACATTGGCGTGGAAGGGTCCGAACATGCGCTTTGGTGCCAATGCGCGAATGTATTCGGTCAGTCCGCCGGCTGCAGCGGCATGGAAGGAACTGTTCGGCTGGCTGGCGCACGAGGCCGGCGTCGAGCTTGACGTTATCGACCACGCTTTCCCGCTGCCACTGTCCGATCTGTGGTCGCGCGACGATCTCGCTTGCGCCTTCATGTGCGGATATCCGTTCATGCTGGCGCAGAAGCGGCTGCGGCCGGTCGCAGCCCCCGTTCCGGCCGGAGCGCCGATCCCCGGTCAAGCGGTCTACGCGACGCGGCTGCTGGTGCGCGCGGATTCCAGGTTCGACACGATCGAGGACACGTTCGGCGGTGTGATCGGGTACACGGTCGCGGATTCCCATTCCGGCTACAACGCGCTGCGCCATCACCTGCTGCCTCACTACCTGCAACGCGGTGCAAGACTCTATCGGGAGAGCGCCGGGCCGCTGACGACGCCTCGCCGTGTCCTCGACGCGTTGCAGGCGGGTGATATCGATATCGGCCCACTCGACAGTTACGCGCTGGACCTGATCTTGCACTACGAGGTTGATCTTATGTCGAAGATCAGGATCGTCGCGACGACCGATCGTGCGCCGATCCCTTTCCTTGTTGCCGCGCCCGGCTGCCCGGATGAAATCGTCGTCAGATTGCAGGCGACACTTGCAACCTTTGCCAACGCGCCTGCCTGCGCCGATTTGAGGGACAGGCTCTGTCTCGATGCCTTCGCGCCGGTCGAGGTGAATGACTATCAGCTGATGCTGCGATGGGATGCCGAGGCACGCGCCGCCGGTTACGTTGCGCCGGCCTGACCACGCATCTCGCGAAGCAGCACGAGATAGCACGCGCTCTCCGCGGCCGGAACGATCCGGCAGGGGGAATCGGCTGTGGACGTCAGGATCGCAGCATCGCCGCTCATCAGCGTCACCCTGACTCGGCGCGCGATCAAGTTGACCTCGCCGGAAGGAACGACGACCACGGCAGTCTCGCGATCACCGAAGTCGCAATTCATGGGGAAGCGGACACGCTGCAGCCGGTGATCGAACAGGCCGCGCCGCGTCATCACGTTGAGGTCGGTGATCGGGCCGGCAAGCAGACGCGCCGAGGTCGGCGTGTCACCCGGGAAGCGCATGGGCTCCGAGGTGCCATCGAGCACGATGTCCGCGACATTGCCGATCGTCAGTGCCAATCCGCGATCTGTCGTCACGGCGAGGCTTCGGTCGATGCCGTCGAATTCCGAGAATGGCCCGTCGGAGGCTACACGAGCCATGCTGATGCGCCAGGCAAAATCGTCGAGCGAGGCATTGGCGGGCTCGACGGCGATCTCGGTGGTTTCGCCGCCGCCATTCTTCCAGGCCGTGGTACGGCAATCGGCGGCGCGGATGATCCTCACGGCAAGCCGTCCTCAGCCGAGGCTCGGCAGATCGAGATTGTTGGCGCGCGCGCAATCAATCGCGACCTCGTAACCGGCGTCGGCATGGCGCATCACGCCGCTTGCGGGATCATTCCAGAGCACGCGCGCGACACGCTGCGCGGCCTCCGGCGTGCCGTCGCAGACGATCACCATGCCGGCGTGCTGCGAATAGCCGATCCCGACACCACCGCCATGATGCAGCGACACCCAGGTAGCCCCGCCGGCGCAGTTGAGCAGCGCGTTCAGCATTGGCCAGTCGGATACGGCGTCGGAGCCATCGCGCATCGCCTCGGTCTCGCGATTGGGCGAGGCGACCGATCCGGAGTCGAGATGATCGCGCCCGATCACGATCGGCGCCTTCAGCTCGCCGCGCGCCACCATCTCGTTGAACGCGAGCCCGAGCCGATGACGATCGCCGAGGCCGACCCAGCAGATACGAGCCGGCAGTCCCTGGAATGCAATCCGCTCGCGCGCCATGTCGAGCCAATGATGCAGCGAGGCATCGTTCGGCATCAGTTCCTTTACCTTGGCGTCGGTGCGATAAATGTCTTCCGGATCGCCCGACAGCGCCGCCCAGCGGAACGGGCCGATACCGCGGCAAAACAGCGGGCGGATATAGGCCGGCACGAAGCCGGGAAAGTCGAAGGCATCCTCGACCCCTTCCTCGAGCGCCATCTGGCGGATATTGTTGCCGTAGTCGACGACCGGGACGCGCATGTGGTGAAAGTCGAGCATCGCGCGGACATGCTCGGCCATCGAGGCGCGCGCGGCGCGATCAACCGCTTTCGGGTCGCTTTCGCGCCGTGATTGCCAGTCGTTGATCGTCCAGCCCTTCGGCAGATAGCCGTTGACCGGATCGTGCGCCGAGGTCTGGTCGGTAACGGCGTCGGGACGCACACCGCGCCGCACCAGCTCGGGAAAGATCTCTGCCGCATTGCCGAGTAGCCCGACCGAGACCGGCTTCCGCGTCCGTCCGGCTTCCTCAATGATGGCGAGTGCCTCGTCGAGGTCCTTTGCCTGCTGATCGAGATAGCGCGTGCGCAGCCGCATCTCGATGCGCGAGGGCTGGCATTCAACGGCGAGGCACGACGCGCCCGCCATCACCGCGGCGAGCGGCTGCGCGCCGCCCATGCCGCCGAGGCCGGCGGTGAGAATCCATTTGCCGGCCAGGCTGCCACCGTAGTGCCGGCGTCCGAGCTCAGCGAAGGTCTCGTAGGTACCCTGAACGATGCCCTGACTGCCGATATAGATCCAGGAGCCGGCCGTCATCTGGCCGTACATCATCAGACCCTTGCGATCGAGCAGATTGAAATGCTCCCACGTCGCCCAGTGCGGCACCAGGTTGGAGTTGGCGATCAAGACGCGCGGCGCATCTGGATGGGTGCGAAAAACGCCAACCGGCTTGCCGGATTGCACGGCCAAGGTCTGGTCACCTTCGAGGCGGCGTAGCGTCGTGACGATCCGGTCGAAACTTTCCCAGTCGCGCGCGGCGCGTCCGATGCCGCCATAGACGACGAGCTCGCCCGGCCGCTCGGCGACGTCCGGATCGAGATTGTTCATCAGCATTCGCAGCGGCGCCTCGGTCAGCCAGCTTTTCGCAGAAAGCGCGGTGCCGCGCGGCGCACGGATGACGCGGGCGTTATCGATACGTGTCATGGAAGCACATCCAATGGTGAGGGGAATGCTGCGGTCACGTCTGGCCTCGCCAGACGCGCGCGTGCAACGGGTTGAAGCCGATCCGGTAGACCAGCTCGGCGGGGCGCTCGACGTCCCAGATCGCGAGATCGCAGTGCTTGCCGGCATCGAGGCTGCCGGTCTTGTCTAGCAGCCCGAGCGCGCGGGCGGCCTCGCGGGTCACGGCGGTGAGGCATTCCTCGACCGTCAGGCGGAACAGGGTCGCTCCCATGTTCATGGTCAGCAGCAGTGAAGTGAGGGGCGACGAGCCGGGATTGCTGTCCGTCGCCAGCGCAATCGGGACGCAGTGTTTACGCATCAGCTCGATCGGCGGCGCCTGCCGCTCACGCAGAAAGTAATACGCGCCGGGAAGTACGACCGCGACCGTTCCGGCGCGCGCCATCGCCGAAACGCCATCCTCATCGGCATATTCCAGGTGGTCGGCAGACAGGGCGCCGAACCTCGCGGCGAGCGCGGCGCCGCCGAGATTCGACAATTGATCGGCATGCAGCTTGATCGGAAGGTTGTGCCGGCGCGCGCAGGAAAATACCTGCTCGGTCTCTTCCACCGAGAACGCGATCGTCTCGCAGAAGGCGTCGACGGCGTCGAGCAGGCCTTCGGCCGCGAGCACTGGAATCATGCCGCAGACATCGGCGATGTAGGCCTTGGAATCCCCGGCCCGTTCCGGCGGCAGCGCATGGGCGCCGAGGAACGTGGTCCGCACCGTGACCGGATTGACCTGCGCCAACCTGCGCGCGGCGCGAAGCTGGCGGCGCTCGGTCGCAAGCTCCAGTCCGTAGCCCGATTTGATTTCGATGGTGGTGACGCCTTCGGCGAGCAGCGTGTCGAGGCGGCGCTGCGCGGAGGCGACGAGATCGCCCTCGCTGGCGCTTCGCGTCGCCTTCACCGTCGACACGATACCGCCGCCGCGCCGGGCAATCTCCTCATAGCTGGCGCCCGCGAGTCTCAACTCGAATTCCTCGGCACGGTTGCCGCCAAAAACGAGATGAGTGTGGCAGTCGATCAGGCCGGGTGTGATCCAGCGCCCATCGCAGTCGATGCTCTCGGCGGCAGCAAGGCCGGTCGGCGCGTCGGCCCGCGAACCGGCATACACGATGATCCCGTGCCTCGTGGCGATCAGGCCGTCCTCGACAACGCCAAGTCCCTCGCGTTCCGGAGAGAGCGTGGCGAGCCGGCAGTGATGCCAGATCCGGTCAACGACTGTCATGATATTGCAGGCCCGTCATCTCTCCATCGGCCGCTTGGCTGGGAGATCGAATTTGTCTATACATATTATATCGAGGCGGGCTTTGTCCAGCATCGCCGATCAGGAGAGTAGATTGACCCAGCTGCATTTCAAGCAGGCCCTGCTGCCGGGCGGGTGGTCGCGCGATGTGCTAGTGTCGATCGAAGGCGGCCGGATCGCTGCCGTCGCTACCGGTATCACGGCGACCGGTGCCGATGAACTCCACGCGATCGGATTGCCGGGCCTGCCCAATCTGCACAGTCACGGCTTTCAGCGCGGCATGGCGGGTCTCACCGAGATCCGTGGCGCCTCGTCCGACAGCTTCTGGACCTGGCGCGAGCTGATGTACAGGTTCGTCGATCGCATGACGCCGGACGACGTGGAGGCGATTACGGCGCAGGCCTATGTCGAGATGCTCGAGGCCGGCTTCACGCGGGTAGGCGAGTTTCATTATGTCCATCACGATCCGTCCGGCGCGCCCTACGACGATATCGCCGAACTGGCCGGACGCATCGCCGCGGCCGCGCAGGTGAGCGGCATCGGACTGACCTTGCTGCCGGTGTTCTATGCTCATGGCGGATTTGGCGGCTACGCCGCCGATCCAGGGCAAAGGCGCTTCCTCAACAGTGTCGATCGGTTTGCGCAGCTGGTTGAAGGCGCTCGCCACAGCATTGCTGGATGCGATGCGGCGAATGTCGGCATCGCGCCGCACTCGCTCCGCGCGATCACGCCGGACGAACTGGCTGTCGTCGTGCCGCTCGGCGCCGGCGGACCGATCCATATCCACGTCGCGGAGCAAACCAAGGAGGTGGACGACTGCGTCGCGTGGTGCGGGGCGCGGCCTGTCCAGTGGCTACTCGATCACGCGCCAGTCGACCGCAACTGGTGCCTGGTTCATGCCACGCACATGACGGATCAGGAAAGTCGCACCCTGGCAATGTCGGGCGCGGTCGCCGGGCTCTGTCCCGTGACCGAGGCAAATCTTGGCGACGGCATCTTCGATGCGCCGAGGTTTTGTGCGGCCGGCGGCCGATTCGGCGTCGGATCGGACTCCAATGTCCTTATCGGTGTCGCCGACGAACTGCGCCAGCTCGAATATTCACAGCGCATGACGTTGCGCGTGCGCAACGTCATGGCAGCGCCGCAAACCGCGTCGAGCGGACGCGCGCTGTTCGATGGTGCTCTGGCCGGTGGCTCGCAGGCGCTCGGCGTGAGCGGCGGCATTGCGCCCGGACTTGCGGCCGATCTCGTCAGCCTTGATGCCGAGAGCCTGGCGCTGGCCGGCCGGTCTGGCGATGCCGTCCTTGACGGCTGGATATTCGGCAGCGCGCGCCCACTCGTGGACTGCGTCTGGACATCGGGACGTAAGGTTGTGACAAGGGGCAAGCATCACCGGGCGGAATCGGTCGCAGCCATTTTCCGCCGGCGACTTGAGGGCTTGCTGACAGAATGACATCACCATCGAAACGGAGAACGTCCGCAGGCGGCACTCTCCATCAACGTATCCGCAATGACATCGAGGGCCGCATTCTGTCAGGCGAGTGGCCGCCCGGCTACCGTCTGCCGTTCGAACACGAGCTGATGGACACCTATTCCTGCGCGCGAATGACTGCAAACAAGGTGCTTTCGGCGCTGGCCGCCTCAGGGCTCGTCGAGCGCCGGCGCCGCGCCGGCAGCTTCGTCGCGCGCCCGAAAGTGCATTCCGCCGTACTGCAGATTCCGGACCTCAAGGCGGAGGTCGAGAATCGCGGCGAGCAATACGGCTACGAGCTGCTGGAACGGCAGCAGCGTGGTGCAACGCGCGAGGACAGGGGGCGGCTTGAGGTTTACCTCCGCGAACCCATTATGGCGCTGCGCTGCCGTCACAATGCCGCGGACCAGCCGTTCGCGCTGGAGGACCGGCTGCTCAATCTCAAGGCGGTGCCGGATGCCGCCAAGCAGGATTTCTCGCAGGTCGCGCCGAGCACCTGGCTGGTCGACCATGTCCCGTGGACTGAAGCCGAGCATCGTATCTCGGCGCGCAATGCCGACGCGGCGGTTGCCGCCGAACTCTCCGTCGAGGTCGGGGCAGCCTGTCTTGTCATCGAACGATGGACCTGGCGCAACGGCGAGCCGATTACCGCTGTGCGTTTCACGCATCCCGCCGATCTCTATGACCTGGTCGCACGATTCACGCCGAGCGGTCAGGCGTAGGCATCCTCATTGTTTCGCCTTGGCTGCATCGACGTAGCGGTTGGTCCAGAGATCGTCCTCGGACGCCGCGGCGTCGAACTCCTTGCCGAAATTGGTGCCGATCTCCCTAGCGAAAGTCAGCGCGTTCTGCATGCTCTGGACGTCGATCCTGCCGCCGTCGGCGACGCCGCTGCTCATGACTTTCACCGCGGCCGCAATCGCTTGCGGATCGGCCTTGGGGAAGAATTGCTTGTGGATTGCCTCGGCGGTTTCGTCGGTCTTGCTGACCGTCGCAACGCTGGCCAGCTGGAGCGCCTTGGCCGTCCTGGTGATGAGGTCGGCGGTTGCAGGGCTGATCGGTTTTTTGGCGACGAGCACGAGGTAGGGCTGATTGGCTAGCAGCGGAAAGTCGTCGCCGAGCGACACCAGCACGACACCTGTGCCCGCCCTCTCGGCCAAGAACCCTTCAGGCGGCGACAGCAGGAAGGCGTCGATCCGCTTCGCTTCCATTGCGGCTTGAATGGCGGTCGGATTGCCGACCTGTGCGACCTTGAGATCGGCTTTTGGATCGAGCCCACCCTTGCTGGCGAGCCAACGTGCCGCAACCTCCTGCACGCCGGCAAGGGCCGTGGCGCCGATGAGGCCGCCTTTGATTGCCACGATCCGCTTCTCAAGCGGGTCGGTCGGCTTCACGCCGGTGCGTTCCGCAAGTGCCTTCGAGACGGTGAGCTGAAGCGTGACCTTCGACATCAGCGAGTACACGATCTCGAACGGCTGGCCCTTCGCCACGGCGCGCAGCGTCGCGTCGGGGCCGACGGCTGCAAGCTCGATATCGCCGGCATCGAGCGCTGCAAGGGCGGACGAGTCGCCACCGGGCAGCGCCACCACGGTGGCGTTCAGCCCTTGCGACTTGAAGGTATCAAGCGCGCGCGCCGACCAGATCGGCAGGAAACTCAAGGTCGGCGCGCCGAGCCCGATCCGCACCGCCTGCTGCGCCGACGCCGTATCGAGCATGAGCGCCAGTACGGCGCCGATGATCGCCAGCCTCGCCAAACTCGTGGTCTTGCGCATGATGGTCTCCCGTATTCTTCAGATGTCGGCGGGGCCGGCACCCGACAGCGCGCGCCAGCGCAGCAGCCTGCGCTCCAGGCGCCCTGCGAGAACGTTGGCGACGGTGACGAATGCAAGCAGAATGACGATGCCCGCGAAGACGCCGGCCGGATCATAAGTCGACGACGCCTCGTGGATGAACAGGCCAAGACCCTGCGCCGACGAGGTGAACTCGCCGACGATCACGCCGATCACGCTGTAGGGGATCGCAAGCCGCATGCCGAGCATGACATACGGCGCCGCAGCCGGCAGGAATACGTGATACGTGAGCTGACGCTGGTTCGCGCCCATAATCAGCGTGAGGTTAACGAGCTCACGGTCGACGCTGCGCACGCCCGCAAACACGTTATAGAAGACGAGGAAGAACACCATGATCGCGGCGAGCGCGATCTTCGATCCCATCCCGATGCCGAACCAGATGATGAACAACGGCGCCAGCGCGATCTTGGGGATGCCATAGAACGCCATCACATAAGGTTCGAAGATTCGCGCAAGCCGCGGCGACCGGCCGAGCGCATAGCCGCCGATGACCCCGCCGGCCACGCCGATGACGTAACCGAACACGAGCTCCTGGCCGGTCGTCCACAGGTGCGGATAAATCTCGCCGGATGCAAACAGCTCGTACAGCCGCTGGGCGACCGCGGTCGGCTTGCTGACATAGATCTCCTTGATCAGACGGCCGGATGCCCATTGCCAGAACAGCAGCAGCGCAATCCCCGGCAGCAGTTTCAGCAACCATTGCAGCGGCTTTGCTGCGCTCGCAGCGAGGCTTCGGCGCGCGGTGGCGTCGCCGGCAGGGGCGTCATACGCCGTGTCGGTCATCGGCTTGCCCTCCGTCAATGAACCCGTCCGGTATCGATCTGCGAGCGGAACTCGGTCCAGACCGCGTCGTAGGCGGCCTCGAAGCCCGGATTGCGGAACGGCTCGAACATGTTGCGCGGCCGCGGCAGATCGATCGGGATATTGGCGAGCAGCCGCGACGGCCGCTGGCTCAGCACTACGACATGGTCGGCCAGCAACACGGCCTCGGTGATGTCGTGGGTCACGAAAATCACGGTCGCACCAGCCTCCATCGAGAGGCTCTGCAGATCGCTCTGCATCACCATGCGGGTCTGCGCGTCGAGCGCTCCAAACGGCTCGTCCATCAGAATGATATCCGGACGATAGACCAAGGTGCGTGCGATCGAGCCGCGCTTCTGCATGCCGCCCGAGAGCTGACTCGGAAAATGCTGTTCAAAGCCGTTGAGTCCGACTGAATTGAGCGCGTCGGCGACGCGCTCGCGTCGCTCATCGGCCGCAACGCCACGCAGCAGCAGCGGCAGTTCGACGTTCTCGGCGAGAGTTTTCCAGGGAAACAACTGGGCTTGCTGCGGCACGAAGCCGACTTCGGTGTTGATCGATCCGATCTTGCGCCCGCGGTGATGCACCGCACCACGGGTCGGGATCAAGAGGCCGGCGGCCATCTGCAACAGCGTGCTCTTGCCGCAGCCGCTCGGTCCGATCACGGCGACGAAGTTGCCGTGGTCGACGTCGAAACTGATGCCGTCGAGCACGCGGACCTTGTTCCGCTGCCCCGGTGACGGAAAGTCCTGTCCGATCCCGTCGAAGACGAGTGCCCGGTCATTCATGCCGACGATCCTTATTCGAACATGTCTATACATAATTGAAGCCGTCCGAATGGGCAAGCCGGATCGGCGCTGAGATTTTGGTCTGGCGTGCCCAGAGCCGCGGCAGGGAATGGTCGAGCAGTGGCAGCGATCTGCGGCGTTCGCTGCATTTGGTATTTCCTATCGGCGGCTTCGCTCGATCGGGATTGGTCGCGCTGAGGGCCTTCAACAAACGTTGGGGGAACCGAAACACCGATCAATGAAGAAAAGAAACATGGCCGACAGCGTTTTCACGGGTACGATCGATCTCCCAACCGACTGATCGAGAGCGGCTATGTTCTGGTCGGTGACGGCAAGGTGCAGTCCGTTGGCGCCGAAGCGATGCAGGTAGACGAAAAGCACGGCGGTGCCGGCTTTCTGGTGTTGCCAGGTGCGATCGACGCCCAAGTGCACAGCCGCAACCAACTCGGGCAGGAGGATTTCGTCTGGTCGACGCGGAGCGCTGCAACCGGCGGTGTGACTACGATTGTCGACATGCCCTATGACAACAATTGTCTGATCGCCACTGCCGAGCGCTTACGCAGAGCCGCAATGTGCTGCGCCCAGCATTGAGGAGCCTCGCGCATCTCGGCGGCGTACCGGGCACGGTTATATACACCGGCAACGCCGACCCGGTGGCCGCTGACGTGGTTTAGGATCGCCTCTACGATGTGAGGCAACACGCCAAGCCGGTCGGCCATAACCGTGGACGCCGATCTCCGGAGATCGTCAACTGTCCAATGGGGCAGGGGTTCGCCTAGGGCCTCGGCGATGCGCTCATCAAGCGCTGCCTTCGACTTTGACCAGCCGGAGAACCCACGATGGGATCACCGCTGCGTCGGGGTCCGTAACCAAAGAGGAAGTCTCGGCCGTCTCGGCGGGGCGGGAGCAGGGCCAAGGCGGCGGGAACTAATGGCAGCAAGTGATGCTCGCGATGGTTCTTGGTTCGGGTACCCGGCAGGGTCCAGAGGCCCGAACTAGTATCGAGTTCGGCCCATTGCATGCTGCCCACTTCATGACGGCGTTGGGCTGTGAGCAGCAACAAACGCACGATGCGTCTGTAATCGTCATCGCCGCTGGCCCACCAGATGGCCGACAACTCCGTCTCGGTGAGGACCCGTTCGCGGCTGCTCGGCTGCGCGGGTCGATTAGTGCCGAGAACCGGGTTCGCAGCGATGTCGAGTCCCTCGCGTATTGCCCAGTTGAACATTGAGGACAGCCATATCCGGATAGATGCGAGTTGAACGAAGGCAAGGTAGTTTCCCGCAAGCCTGTCATAGCGTGTTGCTACACGACGACATGGCTTGATCCTGTTGAAGAACCGTTCGACCTTGTTGCGAGCGCGATAAAGATATGGGCTGAAGCAGATCGGATCGCTGCGACTGCTTTTCGGGGGGATGTTGGCCCATGCCCCTTTTTCATGGGCAGCTCTCTGATCCAGTCGCGTCATAGCCATGGTCGGCAAGCAGCGTTGACCCGGGCTTCAGGTGAGAGAGCAGTCTTCCGGCAACGGTCTGGCGAGACGCAACGCTTCCGGGCAGGCCCCGGTTGGACGCTTACCGGGTAGAAGCGGACATCGGCCAGCCGACAATCTCCGCTGAAACCGTCGAAAATGACTCGAACCGGACCAATGTGACTCGCCACTCGATCCCACGCGGGATAGGATGAGTCTAATCCTCGTGTTCGGTACACTAACGCCTCCGCCTTGGAGCGCGTTTCCGCGTGATGCCTTCGGCAGCAAAGGCCGCGTAAAAGGAGGATTTGATCGTGTTAATTTGCCAGTGTAACGCAATTCATCGACGCGATGTGGTATGCGGCGGCGGTGCCGCCTTGTTCAGCGCCGTCGTGGCGACGCTGATCGGCAGCGGGAAGGCGGTACGCGCAGAACCGGTCGCCGGTAAGGTTCCGGAGATCGATCGTGTGGCAGTGCGCGTGGTCGTCGACAGCTACCAATTCGCTGTCGCGCCGAGCCGGAAGGTTTCCGATGTTGAGATTGAGCACTTCGGCTGGGGCATCGGCAGTGGCAAGCCGCCGGGTAAAACGTTGATCAGTGAGTTCGGATTGTCGATGCACGTCGAGTCGCGGCGTGACAA
>NZ_JBXEJO010000121.1:0-16306 GCF_056837965.1 Bradyrhizobium ferriligni | reverse complement strand
AGCTGTGTATAAGAGTCAGGGTGGGGTGGGGGCTCTCTCCACGAGTCTCATTGCGGATAGACCCCCACCCGCCGCGCTACGCGCGTCGGCCTCCCCCGCAAGCGGGAGAGGCGAAGGGAGTTCGTGGATAGAGTGGCGACGCTTCTACGCCGTGCCCGCCGCCCTGAACTGGCTCGCAGTCCGTTGCAAATTTTGCGGCATGCTGAACAGCAGCGCCTTGCGGTCGGCGACGGCGTTATGAAGCTGCTCGAGTGCGATGTTGAACGCGGTCAGCGTGCCTTCCTCGATTGCGCCGTGCTCGAAACAGTCCAGCGTGTGGCGCAGGATGTCGTCGGCCTCCGCCTGCATCTGGTCGAGTTCCTCGATTGAATCGCTTTGCCGTGCGGCCTTCAGCATCTCCAGCAGACGTTCGCGCTGCGAAGTATTGGTGTTGCGTTCGTCCTGCTTGAGATAGCCGGCGAACCACGCACCGGCCGAGCCCATCGCCGAGAACGCCATCAGGCTCCACCAGATGTAATCGCTGTAGCGGTCGAGGAAGGTTTTTTCCTCGCCGTCGACAAAGGCGGCGGCGCCCGGATGCACCGGAATGGTGGCATCCTTGTCGGTGTCCGGCGTCTCGATCTTGGCGGCAAGCGGGAAATCGGTCTTGAGCGACTGCCGGATCGCGAACAATTGCCGCGTGAACGCCGCGACCGTCGAGTCCGACAGGCCCTTCCGCGCAACGATGTGGTGCGAGAAGCTGATCGTCTTCACCTCATCGTCGGGCCGGTCGGCGGAGCCGAGCGAGCCCGCGGGGATTTCCGCGGCCTCATAGGCCGGATGGTTCTGCGCAATCGCCTCCGAGGCGTCGATCGCAAGGAAGCTCGGCTCGCCGCCGTCGCGGACCGATGCCGTGATCGCATCGATCGTGATCTTGCTGTTGGCCGGGCCGACGGCGAGATAGGCGTCGGCCTTCAGGTTCTTGATCGCTTCCGCCACCTCATTGGCCGGGAATTGCACGATCTCGACCTTCATCGGGTCGACGCCGTATTGCGTCAGGATCAGCTTCAGCAAATTGACATTGGCCGGGGTGCGGCCGACGACGCCGATCTTGCGGCCGGCAAGCTGCGCGATCTTGGTGATCCGCGCGGATTTCCGGACCTTGCCCTTGGCGGGCGGAACCCACATCACCACGACATTCTTGCGCAGGGTCGCGACCGCCTGGGCATTCTTCGGCACTTCGAGATCGCCGCGGATGATGGCGAGATCGGCCTTGCCGTCGGCCAGCGTCTGCGCGCTGGCGGCGGCGCCCTCGGTCTGCACCGGCCTCAGCTTGACCTGGGTTTGCTGCTGGTTGTTGAAGGCCTGCGCCAGCGCCTGCACGACCTTGAGGTCATCGCTGTTGGCGGGACCGACCGCGATCCGCAGCGTCACCGGACGCACGGCGAAATAATAGCCCGCCAGCAACGTGCCTATGATGGCCAGCGCGCCCGCGATCAAAACAAACATCAGCCGCCGCTTTGCCGAACGCAGCGGCTTGGGCGACATGCTGGCGGAGCCGTCTGTCATCGATCTCGCAAACAATCGTCGGGGCTCAATCTCGCAAAACTACCAACGCGCATACATTCCCTATGTGTAGCAAATTACTGAATGGACAGATGTTACAACTCCGTCATGGTTACCAGCGGCGATAGGACGCGATTTCGGCCTTAATTTGGGCATGGATCCCATCCCGGAGGCCGGTTGTTAGGCTAAAGTCGGCGTTAAACGGGAGGTTACCATGGTCGAACGGCTGTCAGCGGAGGCAAGGAAGGCCGCCCTTTGGGAACTGGCCGGCTGGTCGGAAACGTCCGGCCGCGAGGCGATCGCCAAGACTTTCGTGTTCAAGGACTTCAACGAGGCCTTCGGGTTCATGGCCCGCGCCGCCCTGGTCGCCGAGAAGAGCGACCATCACCCCGAGTGGAAAAACGTCTACAAGACGGTCGAGGTGGTGCTGTCGACCCACGATGTCGGCGGGGTGACCAAGCGCGACATCGACCTCGCCAAGGCCATGAACGCGATCGCAAGGCAGCTTGGGGTCAGTTGAGCCCGGCGCGCGCAACCTTGCGCGGGTCCGCCGATATCCCCAGATTCGCATCGTCCGCCGCCGAACCGGCGCGGCGTCGAGGAACCTTGCGATGACATCGAGCGAACACGGTGTGGGATTTGGGCCTGCCGATCGGCTGGCGCAGGACCCTGAAAGCGTGCGCCGCCGTTTCTGGATCAAGTTCAAGAAGGTGGTGGCGAGCCTGCCGTTCGCGGAGGACCTGTTGGCTGCCTATTACTGCGCGTTCGACCGGCAGACGCCGCGCCATGTGCAGGCGGCGCTGCTCGGGGCGATCGCCTATTTCATCCTGCCGTTCGATTTCGTGCCCGACATGCTGCCGATCCTCGGCTTCACCGATGACGCCGCGGTGCTCGCAACCGCGCTCCGCATTGTGGCAAGCCACATCACGCCGGAGCATCGCGATGCCGCCCGCGCCGCGCTGAAGCGCGGGGTAGCGGAGGGCGCGGAAAGTAGCCCGGATGAAGCGTAGCGTAATCCGTGGTCTTTCTCGCCAATCGATTGAGCAGTCGCGGGTTTCGCTGCGCCCGATCCGGGTCCGAGGAGTCTAGCGTTTCTCGCCGGCGCGCAGTTGGGCACGAGAGTTGTTTTCCGCTTCCCACGCCCGGAACTGCTTGAACAGCACCTCCTTGTCGGCGTCGCTCTGCAAGCGCGTCGCCGCCGGGCTCTGCTTCAGGAATTCATCGAAACGGGTGCGCGTGGCAGCTTCGACGCCGTGGCGGTCCAGCCATTGCTGGGCTACCGGCAGGCGTTGCCAGCCCGGCAGTGGCGCCGACAGCGAGACCTCCCGCCACTTCGGATGGAACGGCGGATTCTGGAACGTCGGAAATTTTGTGAAGAACGCATCCACGAAATTGGCCAGCTTGTTGTAGCGCTCCGTCTTCGGTGCCCAGTTGTAGGCCGCAAGCACGGCAGGAACGGCGATCGTGTCAACGCGCTCCTCGCCCGAAATCAGGTTGGGATAGTCCTTGGCCGACAGGCTCGCCGGCAGATAGTCGTCCTGCAACGGTTTCTCGTAGTTGACCGGCACCAGGTGGAACCGGTCGTCCTTGAAGCCACTCACGGACTTGTAAGGCTTGCCGCCACAGACGATTACCGCGTCGATTTCGCCGGCCTTCAGTTTCTCCAAGGCGATGCGCTGCTCGATATAGACGACCTTCGGCTTCATTCCGAGCCGCTCGAACACGGTCAGTGCGGTGACGAAGGTGCCGCCATTGGGAAGGTCGACGCTGACGGTCTTGCCTTCAAGCTCCCTGAGATTACGGATCGATTTCGACGCGATCACGTGCATCTCTTCGTTATAGAGCTTGGTCACGTAGGTGAACTGCTTCTTGATGTCTTTCGCGATGCCCTTCCGCTCGAGATAGTCGAGCGTGTCAGATCGAACGATGCCGAGATCGACGCCCTGCAGAAACAGGATGTCGGCGACGCTCTGCACCGAGCCGCGCCCGACGATCGGCAGGATGCGCAACTTATTGCCATCGTCGAGCACGGAGGCGAGATCGGCGCCGAACTGAACATAGGTGCCGCCGATCGTACCCGAGATCAGCGTGACCGTGTTGGCGTTGAGGCTCTGCTTGGTGCTTACGGAGCCGAACTGAAAGATGGCCTTCAGGCTGTCGCTGACCTTGGCCGGGTCGAATTCGGTCTGCTCGGCCCGTGCCGCCAGGCCGCAAATCATCATGCCTGTGCATAGTACCAATCCAAACAAGCGTCGCATGTGTCCCTCGAGATGAGCTTAGTTCTGCATTTGCGCGAGGCGCTGCTGCGCGGACTGCGAGCCGAGTTCGGCGGCCTTGCGATACCAGAGGCGCGCGGTCTCCGGATTGGGCGTGATGCTCCGCTTGTCCAAAGTCCCCAGCACGTCGGGGTCGTGGGTGCGCGCCAGCAACAGCGCCGCGTCCGCGTCCTGCGCATCCGCGGCCCGCTCGAGCAGGAGTCGCGCCGATACGATGTCGCCGATCACAAGCAGGCTGTTGGCGCGCTTCAGAAGCGCCGCGACCGCATCCGGATCGAGGCGTCTTGCCTGTGGCGCCGCCGGTAATGGCTCGACCGGCGCAGCAGCGGGTACTTCGACCGCGACGATTTGGCCCTGAGTCGCTTCCTGATAGGCGGCCGCGATCTCAGCGCGCGACGGCTGGCTCGCGATGGCGGGTGATGCTGGCGTTGCCACGGCGCGAACAGCCTCAGCAAGGTCCGCCCGGACCCCGACTGGCGAAACGCCGACCAATAAGGCCTTGGCGCTCAGGATCGTGTCGCGCGTGACGCCGGCGGACAACAGCGCGAAGACCGCCGCCGCGACAGCCGCGACGGTCGAAGCTGTCAGCAGGCCGATGCGAAGGCGCGAGCGCGGAATCGTCGTGCGCCTTTCCCAATCCGTGTCGTACTCGTCAATGTGGCTTGAGAGAAAGAGCGGAGCTGGTTCGTCCGCGCCGAAGTCGATGCCTGCCCGATGCGATCGTCGGTAGCGATAATGCGCAAATCCGGGATCGTTGATATCTGCGTTGACTGCGCCGCGCGGCGGATCGTTGCCGTGAACGTGTCCTGAATTCCCCACCATGATGATGCTTCCCCGTTACTATGACGCAACAATCGGGCATCTCTGGTGTCTGGTTGTTATTCTTATTGGGGTACCTGAGCGCCCGTTACGGGTCCTTAATCGCCTTGCGATTGGGCCCAAAAAGCGGCCTCGGCCGCTGCGAATCGGGAGAAATTTGGGTTTGATTGCGGCAGCGCGCGCCAATTCAGAGAAAGTTCACAAGGTTTGCTCGCGTTGCGCGCGCAGCGCTGAAGCGCGGAGTGCCGACTGAGGAGTGAGGTCTGCGTTCTCCTCCCCCTGAAAGGGGGAAGGTCGGGATGGGGGTCAGCCGCAGACGCCGCTGTAAGTGGAGAGAGCAGATCCCCACCCGCTTTGCTCTGCGAGCAAAGCGACCTCCCCTTTTCAAGGGGAGGTTGGAGCATCCGTAGCCCGGATGCAGCGTAGCGTAATCCGGGGCTGCTCCAACCGCGGATGGCTCGGTCCCGGATTTCGCTGCGCTTCATCCGGGCTACGCGATCTCGGTTCAGCTTCCCGGGTGCAGGATCACCTTGCCCATCGCCTTGCGGCCGGCGAGCACCTTCAGGGCTTCTGATGTCTGCGACAGCGGGAAGGTGCGGTCGACATGCGAGGAGATCTTGCCTTCCGCGGTCCACTGCACGAGCTTCTCGAGGTTCTTGCGGTTCTTGTCCGGGTTCTGCCGCGCCCAGGCGCCCCAGAACACGCCGCGGATATCGCAGCCCTTCAGCAGTGCGAGGTTGAGCGGGATCTTCGGAATGTCGCCGGCGGCAAAGCCGATCACCAGGAAGCGGCCTTCCCACGCGGTCGAACGCAGCGCAGCCTCGGCGTAGGAGCCGCCGACCGGATCGAACACGATGTCGGCGCCCTTGCCGTCGGTCAGCTTGCGCAGGCCTTCCTTGAGATCTTCCTTCGCATAGTTCAGCGTCAGCTCGGCGCCGTGTTGCTTGGCGAATGCCAGCTTCTCGTCCGACGAGGCGCAGGCAATCACCTTCAACCCCATCAGTTTGCCGAGCTCGCACGCAGCAAGGCCGGTGCCACCGGCGGCGCCTAACACCGCGAGCGTCTCGCCCGGCTTCGGGCTTGCGCGATCTTCCAGCGCATGCAGCGCGGTGCCGTAGATGATGATGATGCCGGCGGCGCGGTCGTAATCGAGGTTGTCGGGAATCTTCACGATCGAATTCGCCGGCAGCGCGATCTTGTCGCGCGCGCCGTTGTGGCCGCAGGAAGCGACGACGCGATCGCCGACCTTCAGGTCAGTGACGCCGGCGCCGACGCTTTCGATCACGCCGGCAACTTCCGCGGCCGGCGAGAACGGGAACGGCGGCTTGATCTGGTACTTGCCCTGGATCATCAGGATGTCGAAGAAATTCAGCGCCGCCGCCTTGATCGCGATCACGGCTTCGCCGGGACCCGCCACCGGATCGGGCACGTCAGCCAGCACGAGATCGTCGGGTTGACAGTATTGCGAGCAGAGGATGGCTTTCATGGACACACCTGAGTTTCGGACGCAGAAAGAGCTGCAAGATCTTGGACTACAAGCTTCATGCCGGATTTGCGGCGGAGCGACAATACAGTGCGGAGGGATCAAACTATGTTTGAAAAAGGCCTGCTAGCGAAAAAGCGCATCCTGATCACCGGCGGCGGCTCCGGCCTCGGCGCGGCGATGGGCCGCCGCTTTGCCGAACTCGGCGCCGAATTGATCATCTGCGGGCGGCGCGAGGGGCTGCTGGAGGAAACCGCAGCGAAATTCCGCAGCGAACTCGGCGCCAAGGTTTCCACCGCGCGATGCGATATCCGCGACGGCGCGGCGGTCGAGGCGATGATGGATCAGGTCTGGCAGGACGCGCCGATCGACGTTCTCGTCAACAATGCTGCCGCAACCTTTATTGCGCAGAGCGAACATTTGTCATTCCGCGCGGCGGACGCGATCCTCGCGCCGACACTGCATGGCACGATGTACTGCACGTTCGCCGCCGGCCGCCGCTGGATCGACGGCAAGCACAAGGGCGTGGTGCTCTCGATTCTTTCGACCTCGACCATCACCGGCCGCGCGTTCACGGTGCCATCCTCGATGGCCAAGACCGCGGTGCTGGCGATGACCAAGAGCCTTGCGGTGGAGTGGGGCCCGAAGGGCATCCGCACCGTCGCGATCGCGCCCGGCGCGTTTCCGACCGCAGGTGCGACCGGACAGTTGCGTCCCGAAGGGCGCGGCGAGAGCTGGGCGCATCGCAATCCGCTCGGCCGCGCCGGCGAGCATTCGGAGCTCGCCGATCTCGCGACCTTCCTGATCTCGGATCAAGCCGGCTACATTAACGGCGAGATGGTGGTGCAGGATGGCGGCTCGCACTTGCGCAGTTCCGGTGCCGAGGACCTGCTGCAATGGACCGATGCGCAGTGGGAGAGGCAGCGCGCTGCGCGCGCCAAGTGATAACGAGTCGCGACGTGCGCACGACCAAGTCACGATAGTGAGCGGCGTTCGTCTTTCGGCCTAACTGCCTTCCCAAAAAAGCGTTTCCCGGTTATCCATCCGAGCCGGCGGAGGGGAATCGCCGGGCCATCTTGCAGTCACAATGATGGGGGAACCAGTTGGCCGTGCGGCAGATTCTGACATCACTGGTTGCTTGTATCCTGTGCGGGTTCATCACCCTCGCGCCGGGGCAGGCTGCGCCCAAGAAAGAAACCGCGAAAGAAGCAGCCAAGCCGGCGCCTTCGGCCGCGGCGGCCGCGGCCGGCGGCGCGGAGCCGACGCTGATCGGCCAATTCGGGACCTGGGGCGCGTACACGGCATCGCCCAACGGCAAGAAGGTGTGCTTTGCGCTCGCCAAGCCGTCCTCGTCGAAGACCAATCCGGCGAACCGGCCGCGCGATCCGGCCTATGCCTTCATCTCCACCCGTCCGGCGGAGAAGGTCGTCAACGAAGTCTCGATCATGATCGGCTACACCGTGAAGCCGGGCTCCGAATCGACGGTTCAGGTCGGCGGCGGGACCTATGCGATGTACACGCAGGGCGACGGCCTCTGGATCAAGAATGCGGCCGAAGAGGAGCGGATGGTGGAATCCATGCGCAAATCGGCCGAACTGACGGTAAAAGCCGTCTCGGCCAAGGGCACCGAGACAACAGACACCTTCTCGCTGAAGGGCCTTGCGCAGGCGCTCGACCGGCTCGGGCAGGACTGCCGGCGCTAGAGAACCGGCTTAAGGCCTAAAATCGAAGTATTTGGTGGCTTTCCAGCACCGGCTGGAAGGCCTATTTGAGGTTTCATGACCGACACCGTGACCACCCATGCCGTTTCCGGCGCCAGCGCGCTGGTCGAGAAGGTTCCGCTCGAGACCTATGTGCCGCCGGCCAAGCCGTCGCTGATCGGGCTGTCGCGCGCCGAGATCGCCGATCGCCTGGGCGAGATCGGGGTGCAGGCCGGCCAGCGCAAGATGCGCACCCAGCAGCTCTGGAACTGGATGTATTTCCGCGGCGCCAAGAACTTTGCCGAGATGACCAACGTCTCGAAGGACATGCGCGCCGAACTCGAAAAGCATTTTACCGTCGACCGTCCCGAAGTGGTCGCCGAGCAGATCTCCAACGACGGCACCCGCAAATGGTTGCTGCGGCTGCCGAGCGGCGACAAGGTCGAGCGGCCGCACGAGGTCGAGTGCGTCTACATCCCCGAGACCGATCGGGGCACGCTGTGTGTTTCCTCGCAGGTCGGCTGCACGCTGAACTGCGCGTTCTGCCATACCGGAACGCAGCGTCTGGTGCGCAACCTCACCGCCGGCGAGATCGTCGGCCAGGTGATGGTGGCGCGCGACCGGCTGAATGACTGGGCCGACCGCGAGGACGGCACGCGCCGCGTCACCAACATCGTGATGATGGGGATGGGCGAGCCGCTCTACAATTTCGACGCGGTGCGCGATGCGCTCCTGATCGTTGCCGACAATGAGGGCATCGGCATTTCCCGCCGCCGCATCACGCTGTCGACCTCGGGCGTGGTACCGAACATCCAGCGCACCGGTGACGAGATCGGCGTGATGCTCGCGATCTCGCTGCATGCGGTGCGCGACGAGCTGCGCAACGAGCTGGTGCCGCTGAACCGCAAATATCCGATCAAGGAGCTGCTGCAAGCCTGCCGCGATTATCCCGGCGCCTCCAACGCCCGGCGCATCACCTTCGAATATGTCATGCTCAAGGGCGTCAACGATTCGCTCGATGACGCCAGGCTCCTGGTGAAGCTGCTGAAGGGCATTCCGGCGAAGATCAATCTGATCCCGTTCAATCCGTGGCCGGGCACCGCCTATGAATGCTCGGACTGGGAGCAGATCGAGAAATTCTCCGAATATATCTTCAACGCCGGCTATTCCTCGCCGGTGCGCACGCCGCGCGGCCGCGACATCCTCGCCGCCTGCGGCCAGCTCAAATCGGAGACCGAAAAGCTCTCGGCCCGCGAGCGCCAGGCGCTGCGCGCGATGGCGATGACGGACTAATTAGATGGCCTTGATCGGCCGCCTGTTCGTCGTCGCGTTCGGCTTCCTGATGGCCTGCTTCGTGGCAGGGATCATCGTGGTCGTCGCGGTGCTGTATCCCGAGATCAGCGATTTCGGCGGGCAGATCGACCAGAGCGCCGTCAACGTCGTGCTCGGCTTCGGTTTCATCTTCATATCAGGCTTCGCGCTGTTGCCGGCGCTGATCGTGGTGCTGATCACCGAAGCGTTCTTCATCCGGAGCGTGCTGGCCTATGCCGTCGGCGGCGCCATCGTCGGCGCGGCCTGCTATCTCGGCCTGGTTCCGTTCGATCCCGATACGATGCAATTCCACGGCATCGTGCGCCGGCACATGGAGATCATGACCGGCGCGGGCATCGTCGCGGGCCTGGTCTACTGGCTGATCGCCGGCCGCACCGCCGGCGCCTGGCGCGAGCCGCCGCGCCCGTTGCCGCCGCCACCGCCCTTGCCGTCGCAATCGCCGCGGCCGTGATGCTTCCCATGCTCATCCGCCTCGGCTAAACCGCGCGCCATGAACCGGACCGGACTTTTCATCGCGCTGGCGCTGGCGCTCATCGTCGGCATCCTGTTCGGGATCTATCCCGAGCTCGACCTGAAGCTGGCGGCGCTGTTCTACGATGCCGTGCAGAAAACCTTTCCGATGAAGCTCGACGCGGTGGCGTCGTTTGCGCGGGATGCGGCGATGTGGATCGCCTGGGCACTGGTGCTGCCGGCGATCGTGACCATCGTCTGGAAATTCATCCGGCCGGACCGGCCAATGCTGATGTCCGGCCGCGCCGCGGTGTTCCTGCTCACCACAATGCTGCTCTCGGCCGGCGTGCTCACCAATTTCACCTTCAAGAATTATTGGGGCCGGCCGCGGCCGGTGTTCGTGACGCAGTTCGGCGGCGACCTGCAATTCATGCCGTGGTGGGACCCGCGCGGCGGCTGCCCGCGCAACTGCTCGTTCTTCTCCGGCGAGGGCGCCACCGCGTTCTGGACCTATGCACCGGCGGCGCTGACGCCGCCCGCGTGGCGGCCGCTGGCCTTTGCCGGGGCCACCGTGTTCGGGATCGTCACCAGCGGGCTGCGAATGGCCTTCGGTGGCCATTTTTTCACCGACGTGGCAATCGCCGGCCTGGTGTCCTTCTTCACCGTCTGGCTGTTCTACGCGCTGATCTACCGCTGGGCAGCGACCCGGCTGACCGACGCCCAGGTCGACGCCGCGCTGACGCGGCTCGCAATGCCCGGCTACCGGTGGATGCAGCGCTGGCGCCGCGGCGGCCGGGCGGAGCCGAGCCAGCCTGAAGCCTGATTAAAGGCGTGCCCCGCCTTCCGAAATTTGATATTCGCCAACCCTGAAAACCTCTTCGATTTCGACCGATTGGACCGTCCCATGAGTACGATTCTGAAAAGCCTGCCCACCGGCGAAAAAGTCGGCATCGCGTTCTCGGGCGGGCTCGACACCTCTGCGGCGCTGCTCTGGATGAAGCTGAAAGGCGCCAAGGTCTTCGCCTATACCGCCAATCTCGGCCAGCCCGACGAGGCCGACTACGACGCGATCCCGCGCAAGGCGATGGATTTCGGCGCCGAGAAGGCCCGCCTGGTCGATTGCCGCACCCAGCTGGTCCATGAGGGTATCGCCGCGATCCAGTCCGGCGCGTTCCACATCTCGACCGGCGGCATCACCTATTTCAACACCACCCCGCTTGGCCGCGCGGTGACCGGCACGATGCTGGTCGCGGCGATGCAGGAGGACGGCGTCAACATCTGGGGCGACGGCTCGACCTACAAGGGCAACGACATCGAGCGCTTCTATCGCTACGGCCTGCTCACCAACCCGAGCCTGCGCATTTACAAACCCTGGCTCGACCAGCAGTTCATCGACGAGCTCGGCGGTCGCGCCGAGATGTCGGCGTTCATGACCGCGCAAGGCTTCGCCTACAAGATGAGCGCGGAAAAGGCCTATTCGACCGACAGCAATCTGCTCGGCGCGACGCATGAGGCCAAGGATCTCGAGAGCCTTGCGAGCGGCATCACCATCGTCAACCCGATCATGGGCGTGCCGTTCTGGCGCGCCGATTGCGACGTCAAGGCCGAGAAGGTCGTGGTGCGGTTCGAGGAAGGCCAGCCGGTCGCGCTGAACGGCAAGACGTTCGCCGATCCGGTCGCGCTGTTCCTCGAGGCCAATGCGATCGGCGGCCGCCACGGCCTCGGCATGAGCGACCAGATCGAGAACCGGATCATCGAGGCCAAGAGCCGCGGCATCTATGAGGCGCCGGGCATGGCGCTGCTGCACATCGCCTATGAGCGTCTCGTCACCGGCATCCACAATGAGGATACGATCGAGCAGTACCGCATCAGCGGCATGCGGCTCGGCCGCCTGCTCTATCAGGGCCGCTGGTTCGATTCGCAGGCCTTGATGCTGCGCGAGACCGCGCAGCGCTGGGTGGCGCGCGCCGTCACCGGCGAGGTGACGCTCGAGCTGCGCCGCGGCAACGACTACTCCATCCTCAACACCGAGAGCCCGAACCTGACCTATGCGCCGGAACGGCTCAGCATGGAGAAGGTCGAGGACGCCGCCTTCACGCCGGCCGACCGCATCGGCCAACTGACGATGCGCAACCTCGACATATCAGACACCCGTGCCAAGCTCGGTCTCTACAACAAGACCGGCCTCATCTCGAGCGGCGAAGGCGCGCAGATCTTCCAGCTCGAGAACGACAAGGATTGAGGCGGCAAACGTAAAACTCGGTGTCGTCCCGGCGAAAGCCGGGACCCATAACCACGACCATCAATCGCTGCGCAACGCTGGGGCCACAGCGCGCTTCGACAACGTTACCCTGTGGTAATGGGTCCCGGCCTTCGCCGGGACGACGTGGGAGAGAGTTCGCCTACCTCACCCTGAGCGCATCAAGCAGCGAGCGGAACGCGCGCGCGTAATCGGTACCGGTCTTGCCGATGTCCGGCCCCGCGGAGACCGCGACCGCCGCCTCCGTCACCGCGCCGAGCAGCAGCCGCGCCAGCGGCTCGATCGGCTGCCTGGCGATCACGCCGGCGTCCATCGCCGCTGTCAGCGCGCGTGGAAACTTGCCGCCGAAATGTTTCGCGTCGATCTCGCGCCAGCGTTCCCAGCCGAGCACGGCCGGACCATCGCGCAAGATGATCTGGCCGGTCGGGCCCTTCGAGCAGGCCGCGAAATAGCCCTGCGTGCCCGCCGCCATCGCCGCCAGCGGATCGTTCTCGGCGCGCGAGATGCGGTCGAGATCGGCGACGAGGTCGATTGACACCTGCTCGAACACCGCCTCGAACACCGCCTCCTTGGTCGCGAAGTGATGATAGACCGCGCCCTTGGCGACGCGCGCTCCAGCGGCGATGTCGTCCATCGTCGCAGCGGCAAAGCCGCGCTCGCCAAAAATGCGCCGTGCTGCCTTGACGATGGCGGCTCTGGTTTTCTCGCGCCGTTCGGCCTGGGTTGCCATGGCGCATCTCTAGCCCAGTTCCAGACGCAAGCCAATTGACTTACCGACTCTTGGTCGATAAATACCGACTATCAGTCGGTAACTGGAGAGTGCCCATGCCCTCGCTCAGGACGTTGCAAGCCTTCGCTGACACGGTGGAATCCAACGACCATGTCGGCGCGATCAGGAACTTCTATTCGGTGGATGCCCGCACCCAGGAGAATGACGGCCAGTGGCGGGTCGGCCGCGAGGCGCTGGCAGCGCGCGAGGCGGCGGTGCTGGCCGCGGTCGCCGGCGTCAAGACCACGCGGCTCGGGCCGCTCCTGCTCGACGGCGATCATTCGGCGATCTGCTGGCGCTTCGAATTCACCGGCAAGGACGGCAAGGTTCGCAGCATGGAGGAGGTCGCCTGGCAGACCTGGCGCGGCGAGGAGCTGGTCGAGGAGCGCTTCTTCTACGATCCGCAGCAGATGGCGCGCTGAAATCACGCCGGCCTTGCGGCAATACGCCCCGGCGCGCCTCATTGCGCCGTCATCCGCCGCTACTAGCCTCCGCTCCGATGCGCATGATGCGCAAGGGCGGAGCATCGATCATGATCAAGCAAGTTGCCGGTATGGCCGTCACGCTGGCGTTGTCGGCAGCGCCGGCGTTCGCCCAGACGATCTATCCGATCGATCGCGCCGATATCCTCGTCGGCGCCAAATTCGACTTCAAGGTCGAGCTTCCGGGGGTGGTCGATCAAGCCAAGCTCAAGGTCACGCTGAACGGCGCGGATTATGCCGCGGTGTTCGGCCAAGGCGGCACATTCACCGCGCGCGAGGCTGGCCGGGAGCAGACGGCGCTGTTGCTGCGCGATGTCTCGCTCGCCAAGCCCGGGCAGGTCGCCGTCGAAGTCAGCGACGGCACGCAGAGCCGGAAGGTGACCTGGACCGTCTACGACACCGGGGCACGCAAGGCCAGGAACGTGATTCTGTTTATCGGCGACGGGATGTCGCCGTCGCATCGCGTCGCCGCGCGAATCCTTTCCAAGGGAATTGCGGAGGGCAAGAGCCGCGGCAAGCTCGCGATCGACGACATGCCGCATATGGCGCTGGTCGCGACCGCGGGCTCGGACTCGATCATCACCGATTCGGCGAATGCCGCGAGCGCTTACGCCACCGGCCACAAGGCCGCGGTCAATGCGCTCGGCGTCTACGCCGATCGCACGCCCGATCCGCTCGACGATCCCAGGGTCGAGGCCATCGCGTGCCTCGCCAAGCGCCGGGCGGGCCTCGCCGTCGGCATCGTCACCAACACCGAGGTCGAGGATGCGACGCCGGCTGCGATGGTTGCGCATACCCGCCGCCGCGCCGCCTATGACGCGATCGTCGCGCAATATTTCGACGCGAAGCCCGACGTGCTGATGGGCGGCGGCTCCGCGAACTTCCTGCCGCAATCCTCGTCCGGGTCGAAACGCAAGGACGATATCGACTATCTCGCGCGCTTCCGCGACGCCGGCTATCCGGTCGCGACCACCGCAGGCGAGCTCGCCGCGCTCGCGGCCAAACCGGACACCCGCCAACTGCTCGGCCTGTTCGCCGCCGGCAACATGGACGGCGCGCTCGACCGCAAGTTCCTGAAGGGCGGTGGCGTCAGGAAATTCCCGGAGCAGCCGGACCTGACCGAGCAGGTTCAGGCCGCGCTCACGGTGCTGTCGAAACACGAGGCCGGTTTCTTCCTGATGGTCGAGTCCGGCCTGATCGACAAATACGCCCATCTGCTCGATATGGAGCGCGCGGCCTACGACACCATCATGCTCGACAATGCGGTGCGGCTGGCAAAGGCCTGGGCGAAAGCGCGCAACGACGACACACTGATCCTGGTCGTGGCCGATCACAATCATCCGAACAGCCTGGTCGGTACCATCAATGACGACATGGCGGCGACACCCAACGTGCCGCTGCGCGAGCGCGTCGGCGTCTACGAGAAAGCCGGGTTTCCGAATTATCCGGCGCCGGACGCCGAGGGTTATCCGTCACGCGTCGATGTCAGCCGGCGGCTTGCGATCTTCTCGGCCAGCCTGCCGGATCACTACGAGACGTTCCGCCCGAAACTCGACGATCCGAACGAGCCGACCGTGAAGGGCGACCAGTCCGACACGTTCAAGGCCAATGACAAGTACAAGGATGTCCCCGGCGTCGTGCTGCGCTTCGGCAAGCTGCCGGCGATGATCGGCGCCAGCGTGCATTCCGGCGAGGATGTCATTCTCACCGCGACCGGGCCGGGCAGCGAGCGCGTCCACGGCTCGATGGACAACACCGAAGTATTCCGCGTGATGGTCGAGGCACTGGGACTGGGGGCGGGGAAGTAACGAATGATGAGATTGGGTCGATCAGCATGCCCGCTGTACCTCTCCCGCTTGCGGGGCGACACTTCTCCAACCTCCCCTTGAAAAGGGGAGGTCGCTTTGCTCGCCAGAGCAAAGCGGGTGGGGATCTGCTCTCTCCGCAAACAGTGTTGCCTGCGGTTGCCCCCCATCCCGACCTTCCCCCTTTCAGGGGGAAGGAGAAGAAACAAAAATGGCCGGGATCGCTCCCGGCCATTTCGTCGCGTGATGTCGCGCCGGCTCAGCGCGGCGGGGCGGCGGAGGCGGTGCCGCCGTTGAGCAGCGGGGTGATGCGGCGGACGGTGACGCGCCGGTTGATGCGGCTCGGTCCGTCGGTCTGCTCCTTCAGATATTGCGAGCCGTAACCCTGCGAGGTCAGGTTCTCAGCCGGCACACCGAACTGCTGCGTCAAGAGCTCGGCGGCGGATTGCGCACGGCGGTCCGACAGCGACAGATTGTCGGTGTCGTTGCCGGTCGCATCCGTATGGCCCTCGATCAGGAACACCTCGCGCGGATTGCGCTGGATGGCCCGGTTGAGACCGTCGGCGATCACCTGCAGCCGCGCAGCCTGGTCCGGCGGGACGGTCCACGATCCGGAGTCGAAATTGATCGTGTTGACGTCGATGCTCGGCATCTGCATGCGGACATTGGGGCTGTAGCGGATCTCGTCGAGCGAGTAGCGCCGTTCGATCCGCTGCACCGGCGGTGCCTCCATGGTCTCGTAGATCACGTCGGGCGACGCGTCCTGAGCGTCGACGATGTAGCGATCGTAGGGAATGTTGACCACCGGCGGTGGCGCGTCGACATAGAAGCCGCCGACCGCCCGCGGATCGCGATAGCTGTTGTCGATGATGACGACCTCGCGTCCGCCCGTATCCCTGCGGATCCGGCGCAGCATCTGTCCGTCGGAGCCGACCACCGTGATGATCTCGCTGCCGTCGGGACGAACCACGACCGTCCGCGTCTCGCCGCCGATCGTCTCGGTGCGGATATCGCGCGCGCCATAGCGGAAGCGATAGACGTCGTCGCCGCGGACATAGGCCTGGCCGCCCGGATCGCGGATGATGACGCGGTCCGGCTCGGTGTAGATGGTGCGGCCGCCCTCGACGACCTCCTGCCGCTGGCTGTGCAGGTCGGCGATGCTGCCGCCGATGATGGCGCCGGCAACCACGCCGGCACCGACCGCGGCGCCGATCGCGAGCGGCTTGATGTTGTCGTGGCGCGGCGGCGGCGGCAGCGGTGCTGCGACGGCAGGCGCGGCGCGGAAGGCGGGCGCAACCGTCGGCGGGGCGTATTGCGCGCGGCCGGGCGGCGGCGTTGCGGCGGCCGAGCCGGGGACGACCGACGGCTGTCTCTTATACCCATCT
>NZ_JBXEJO010000120.1:0-16730 GCF_056837965.1 Bradyrhizobium ferriligni | reverse complement strand
ATCTTGATCTGCTCCTCGGAGAAGAAGATATCCTTGGCGTGGGCGACGATGTCCTCGGCCTTCCAGCCGGTAAATGGCGGCTTCCAGCCTTCCATTTCCATCATCCGCATCTCGCGGACGCCGCGCGCTCCGACCGCAGACATCGCCCCCGCACCAACACCGCTCAAGCACGCCCACCGCAAACCCGCTATCCTGCGGCCGCCGATTCTTCCATGGGTGATGTCATGCTGCGGGTGTCCCGCGACCTTGCGATCGACGAGAACGACATTGAGATCGTCTTTGTCCGCGCCTCCGGCCCGGGCGGGCAGAATGTCAACAAGGTCTCGACCGCGGCGCAGCTTCGCTTCGATACCAACAAGATTGCATTGCCGCCGGACGCCGCGCAGCGGCTGGCGCGGCTCGCCGGCAGCCGCATGACCAAGGACGGCGTGATCGTGATCCACGCCTTCCGCTTTCGCACCCAGGAACGCAATCGCGCTGATGCGATCGATCGGCTGCTCGAGATGTTGAGGGAGGCGATGGTGCGGCCGACACCGCGGCGGCCGACCAAGCCGACGCTCGGCTCCAAGCAGCGCCGGCTCGAGGGCAAGAAGCGCCGCAGCGACATCAAGGCGGGGCGCGGCGCGCGCCGTTTCGACGATTAAAGCGTTTTCGAGCGAAGTGGATACCGGTTCGCGTGAAGAAAGCGCGTTAAATCCAGAATCTAGAGCCCCGTTCCGATTCAATCGGAACGGATCCAGGGAACGCCGGACGCAGCGCACGCGGCACTGCATCCGGGATCCGGTCAGCGTAACCAGAAGCGTTTTCGCGCGAAGCGGATGCCGGTTCGCGTGAAGAAAACGCGTTAGAGCAAGAAGCTGGAGTTCCGGTTCTGACCGATCAGAACCGGGAAGGCTCTAGTATTTCTTGGTTGCAGGCGCCATCTCGGAACCGCCCGACTTCGGTGCCGTGCGTCCGCTGCCGACCGTTCCCTTGCTGCCTGACTTGGCGGTGGCACCGCTCTTCTGCGTCGGCGCAGTCGGCTGCGCCGCCATTTCCTCATCGCCGCTGCCGGACATGCCGCCGCCCTGCTGCATGGTACCTCTGCCCTGCGCACCGCCGCGAAGCTGGGTATCCGGTGCAGTCGTTCCCTGTGCCAGGACCGGGCCGGCCATCGCGGCCGAGATGGCAAGGGCGAGCACGCTGGTTTTTGCAAACGTCATCCATTTCTCCTGGGATTTTAATTGACGATGGAGGAGCGGCGCAGGTGGTGCGCCGTTTGCAGCGCCGATCCTGAACCCCATCGCGCGAGACTGCATTTTCCGCAAACGGCGCACGCGAGATGCAAGCTGCGTCGTGTGGTGATCGTGCAGGGATTTCGCGGTCATTTTGCGAAATTGTCGTCCGCATATGCGGCAACCACCGGTTCCGCGCCAGATCATCGCCCAGCTTTGTTCTGCTGTGAAACAGCCCGCTACTACCAACGGCGGATTTCAGCCTCCTACAGTCACCGCACAGAGGCGGTGGTGTAGATGACAAAGCTGCGCGCAAGGTGGACGTTGGGGCTGGGATTTTGCAGCGCAATGCTTGCAATGCAAATGGCCGGCGCACAGATGCCCTTGCCCGCCGCCAAGCCGCCCGATGGGGCGACGCTGTTCAAGCAGCAATGCGCGACCTGCCACACCACCAACATGTCGGATGCCGTCCGGCAAGGACCGTCGCTCTACAGGATCGTCGGCCGCCACGCCGGCAAGGCCGACGGCTTCAAATATTCCGCGGGCTTCGGCAAGGCCGATTTCGTCTGGGACGACGCGAGGCTCGACGCCTGGCTGACCAATCCGCAGGAGGTGATCCCCGGCGCCGTGATGGCCTACCGGCAGGCCAAGCCGGAAACCCGCGCCATGATCATCGCCTATCTGAAGGAGTTGAACTGAATGGCGAAACCCGTGCATTCGATGATCCGCGTGTTCGACGAGGCAAAGGCGCTCGACTTCTACCGGCGCGCGTTTGGCCTCGAGATCGCGGACAATCTGAGATTTCCCGATTTCGCGCTGATCTATCTGCGCCATCCCTCCTCGCCCTTCGAGGTCGAGCTCACGGTCAATTTCGATCGCAAGGAACCTTACACGCTCGGCGACGGCTACGGCCATCTCGCCGTCATCGTCGATGACGTCGATGCCGAGCACGCGCGCTTCGAAAAGGAGAAACTGTCGCCCGGGCCGCTGCGCGACTTCAAGCATGACGGCAAGACGCTGGCGCGCTTCTTCTTCGTCTCCGATCCCGACGGCTACAAGATCGAGGTGATCCAGCGCGGCGGGCGCTTCGGCTAGAGCATGATCCGGAAAAGTGGAGACCGGTTTTCCGACAGGATCATGCTCAAGCAAAAAGAGCATGCTCAAACAACAAGGCAATTGCACAAATAAAAATTGACGGAGGAACCCATGAGAGAAATCGATCGACGCAGCAAATATGACCGGCGTGTCTTTCTCAAAGGCGCGGCCGTTACCGCACCCGCAGTCGCGATTGCGACCTCGACGGGGCTCGGCATCACCGATGCGTGGGCCGAAGGCGCCACGACGCTGACGCCGGCCACGCTGAAGACGCTGCTGAAGATGGCGCGCGACATCTATCCGCACGACTTCCTCGGCGACAGCTACTACATAGCGGCGGTCAAGCCGTATGACGAGAAGGCGGCGAAGGATCCGGCGGTCAAGTCGCTGATCAATGACGGCGTCACGAGGCTCGATCAGGCGGCCAATGACCGCCACAAGATGCCTTATGTCCAGGTTGCCTGGGAAAACGACCGCGTCGCGCTGCTGCAACAGATCGAGCAAAGCGCGTTCTTCCAGAAGATCCGCGGCGACCTCATCGTCTCCATCTACAACAACAAGGAGGTGTGGCCGCGGTTCGGCTACGAGGGCTCCTCCGCCGAGCATGGCGGCTACATCAAGCGCGGCTTTGCCGATATCGACTGGCTGCCGAAGGTCTGAACGGGTCGGGAGGAAACAATGGCAAAATTCGATCTGAATGACAGCGGCGTTGTGGTGATCGTCGGCTCCGGTGCCGGCGGCGGAACGCTCGGCAATGAACTGGCGCAGAAGGGCGTCAAGGTCGTGATCCTGGAGGCCGGCCCGCGCATCGAGAACCAGGACTTCATCAACGATGAATGGGACAGCTTCACCCAGCTCGCCTGGTCCGACGCACGCTCGACCTCGGGCAGCTGGCGCGTCCACCAGGACTTTCCAGGCCTGCCGGCCTGGATCGTGAAGGCGGTCGGCGGCTCGACCACGCACTGGGCCGGCGCCTCGCTGCGTTTCGACGAGCACGAGTTCAAGATCAAGTCGGCCTATGGCGCCATTCCCGGCGCCAACCTGATCGACTGGCCGATCACGCTCGCCGAGATGGAGCCGTGGTACGCCAAGGCCGAGGACAAGATGGGCGTCACCCGCACCAACGGCATCCCGGGACTGCCCGGCAACAATAACTTCAAGGTGATGGAGGCCGGCGCCAGGAAGCTCGGCTACAAGGAGGTGCACACCGGGCGGATGGCGATCAACAGCGAGCCGCGCGACGGCCGCGGCTCCTGCCAGCAGATCGGCTTCTGCTTCCAGGGCTGCAAGTCGGGCGCCAAATGGTCGACGCTCTACACCGAGATCCCGAAGGGCGAAGCCACCGGCAATCTCGAAGTGCGTCCCGGCAGCATGGTGATCAAGATCGAGCACGACCAGTCCGGCAAGGTCACCGGCGTGGTGTATGCCGATTCGACCGGCGCCATGCAGCGCCAGAAGGCCCGCGTCGTCGCGGTCGCCGGCAACTCGATCGAGAGCCCGCGGCTCTTGCTCAACAGCGCCTCCAGCATGTTCCCGGACGGGCTCGCCAATTCATCCGGCCAGGTCGGCCGCAACTACATGCGGCACATGACCGGCAGCGTGTATGCGAGCTTCGAGAAATCGGTGCACATGTATCGCGGCACCACGATGGCCGGCATCATCCGCGACGAGGCCAAGAACGATCCGAAGCGCGGCTTCGTCGGCGGCTACGAGATGGAGACGCTGTCGCTCGGCCTGCCCTTCATGGCCGCGTTCCTCAATCCCGGCGCCTGGGGACGCAGCTTCACCAGCGCGATCGAGGGCTATCCGCGGATGGCCGGCATGTGGCTGGTCGGCGAGGACATGCCGCAGGAGACCAACCGCATCACGCTGGATCCGAAGATCAAGGACAAGTTCGGCATGCCGGTCGCCAGCGTGCATTTCGACGATCATCCGAACGACGTCGCGATGCGCGATCACGCCTACAAGCAGGGCTCCGCGGTCTATGAGGCGGTCGGCGCCACCGTCACCTATCCGACGACGCCCTATCCCTCGACCCACAACATGGGCACCAACCGGATGAGCGAGAAGCCGCGCGATGGCGTGGTCAACAAGTTCGGCCAGACCCACGACATCAAGAACCTGTTCGTCTCCGACGGCAGCCAGTTCACGAGCGGTGCGGCGTGCAACCCGACGCTGACGATCGTGTCGCTGGCGATCCGACAGGCCGACCACATCGCCGGCGCGATGCAGCGCAAGGAGATCTAGCGAGGAGATCCAGCAAGAAAATACAATTCCCCTCTCACTGAAGCGGCCTTGCCCAATAGGACAAGGCCGCTTTTCTCTTTGCACGATGGATTGGGGCTGACGCTATTCCGCCGCGTCCATGATCGCCGCCGCCCCGCGATAGTCCGGGACCACCGCCGGCGCATTCGCCTTGGCGCGGTAGATCAGGCAGGAGCAGCGCAGCAGCGACGCGAAATTGTTCACCTCGCCGTGATGATCGAGCACCTCGTTGTGCAGGGTGGTGAGGAACTTGGCCAGCGTCATGCCTTCCTTGGCCGCGATCTCCTCGAGCGTATCCCAGAACGACATTTCCAGCCGGATCGAGGTGCAATGGCCGTCGATCCGCAACGATCGGGTCTGCGATTCATAGTCGCGTTGCGGCTGATGCGCGAAAAGATGGCACATGGCGTTCCTCCGGCGAGAACTTATAATTTTTCTAAACGATATACCTGTGCACGCTGCCCCACAATCGGGACGTAGGGTGTAACGCGCCGGCCGCCGAAGCCAAGCGTCTTCAAGGCGATAGGCCGGACTCATCCCCACCCCGCATCCGGCCGCCAGATCGGTCCCATGCATTTGCCGGCGCGGCGACTTATAGTAATGGCCAGCCTCGAATCGCGCTCCGAACGTCCAATCCATGCCCGTCCGCCAGCTTCCCGAACAGCTCGTCAACCGCATCGCCGCCGGCGAAGTGGTCGAACGCCCCGCGAGCGTGGTCAAGGAACTGGTCGAGAACGCGATCGACGCCGGCGCCAGCCGGATCGATGTTTTCACCGATGGCGGCGGGCGGCGCCGGATCGGCATCACCGACGACGGCGGCGGCATGACCCGCGCGGACCTTGCGCTTGCGGTCGACCGTCACGCCACCTCCAAGCTCGACGACGAAGACCTGTTGCGCATCCGCACGCTCGGGTTCCGCGGCGAGGCGCTGCCCTCGATCGGCGCGGTCGCAAAGCTCGGCATCACCACGCGCCATGCCAGCGAGCCGCATGCCTGGTCGCTGTCGGTCGAGGGCGGCGAGAAGTCGGAGGTCATGCCGGCCGCGCTCGGCCAGGGCACCCGCGTCGAGGTCAACGAACTGTTCTACGCCACGCCGGCGCGGCTGAAATTCCTCAAGACCGACCGCACCGAGGCGGAGGCGATCCGCGAGGTGGTGCGGCGGCTCGGCATGGCGCGCCCGGACATCGCCTTCACGCTGGCCGGAGAAGAGCGCGCGCCGGTCACCTGGGCCGCAGCGCTGCCCGGCGCCGCCGGCCGGCTGACCCGGCTCGGCGATATCCTGGGCGCGGATTTTCGCGCCAGTGCGATCGAGGTGCGCGCCGAGCGCGAGGGGGTCGTGGTCGAAGGCTTTGCCGCCGCGCCGTCGCTGACCCGCGCCAACGCGCTCGGGCAATATCTGTTCGTCAACGGCCGCCCGGTGCGCGACAAGCTGATCCTTGGCGCGGTGCGCGCGGCCTATTCCGACTATCTGCCGCGCGACCGCCATCCCGTCGTGGCGCTGTTTGTGACCTGCGACCCCGAGGGCGTCGACGCCAATGTGCATCCGGCCAAGACCGAGGTGCGGTTCCGCAATGCCGGCCTGGTCCGCGCGCTGATCGTGCACGCCCTGAAGGAAGGCCTTGCGCGCGAGGGCAAGCGCACCGCCGCCAATTCCGCCGACGGCGCCGCGCTCTCCGCGTTCCGCCCGGCCTTTACGCCGCCACGCCCGGGCAATTGGGACTGGCGCGGCTCGCCGTCCTATCCGGCTGGTCCGATGCGCGCGTTCGAGGGTGCGGCGGCGCCCGCCTTCGCCGAGCCCGGACAGTCGGCCTTCGACGTCGGCGCGCCGACCGCCGATGTCCGCTTCGAGACCGCGCCCGACCTGCTCGACCGGCCGCTCGGCGCTGCGCGCACCCAGATCCACGAGACCTACATCGTCTCGCAGACCCGCGATGGCCTGATCGTGGTCGACCAGCACGCAGCCCATGAGCGCATCGTCTATGAGAGACTGAAGGCCTCGCTGGCGAAGAACGGCGTGCAGCGGCAGATCCTCTTGATCCCCGAGATCGTCGAGCTCGATGAGGCGACCGTCGAGAAGCTGCTCGACCGCGCCGAAGAGCTGGCGTCGTTCGGGCTGGCGATCGAATCCTTCGGCCCCGGCGCGGTCGCCGTGCGCGAAACGCCCTCGCTGCTCGGCAAGGCCAATGCGGCGGGCCTGTTGCGCGACCTCGCCGAGCACATGGCCGAGTGGGACGAGGCGCTGCCGCTGGAGCGCCGGCTGATGCACGTCGCCGCCACCATGGCCTGCCACGGCTCGGTCCGTGCCGGCCGCCGCCTCAAGCCGGAAGAGATGAACGCGCTGCTCCGCGAGATGGAAGACACGCCGAACTCCGGCCAGTGCAACCACGGCCGCCCGACCTATGTCGAATTGAAGCTGAGCGATATCGAGAAGCTGTTCGGGCGGAGGTAGTCTCCATCCCCGTCGTCCCGGGCAAGCGAAGCGCGACCCGGGACCCATAACCACCGATCTCCCGTTTGAGAGAGGCGGGGGCCCCAGCGTGCCTCCACAACACAGTTTCGTGGTTATGGGTCCCTGCTCCCGTGCGCAATTGCGCACTAGGCAGGGACGACACACTAGATCGCGGCGACAGCTCGCAAGAACACGAACTCCGTGTCGTCATAGGCCCGCCGCTCGAGCTCCTCGAAGCCTTCGGGCGCCGCGAACGCCGCGGCCTTCGCCTCTTCCACCACGAGCAGCGCGCCCGGCGTCAGCCAGCCGCCGTCGCGCAGCGAGGCGAGCGCCTTCTCCGCGAGCCCCTTGCCATAGGGCGGATCGAGAAACACCAGCGAGAACGGCTCGACCGGATGCGCCGGTCCAAGATCGGTGGCATCGCGGCGATAGACCTTGGTCGTGCCGCCGAGGCCGAGCGACTCGACATTGTTGCGCAGCAGCGCCCGCGCCTCGGCGCCATTGTCGACGAACAGCGTGAACTTTGCGCCGCGCGAGGCCGCCTCGATGCCGAGCGCGCCGGTGCCGGCAAACAGATCGAGCACGCGGGCGTCCTCGATCGGATTGTCGTAGGCGTGGATGAGAATGTTGAACACGGACTCGCGCAGGCGGTCCGCGGTCGGACGAATCTCGCGGCCCGCAGGCGAAGCGAGATTGCGGCCCTTCAGCCTGCCCCCGACGACGCGCATTGACCGTTACTCGTCCCGCGGCTTGAGATCGCGCTTGCCATGATAGCCGCGCTTGGGACGGCGCGGCGGGCCGTAGCCGCTCGCTTCGTCTTCATTGCGGGCACGCGCTTCCTCGCTGCCGGTGCGCTGCACCAGCACGCGGCGGCCCTTGCGATCGTTGATGGTTTCGCGCTTGCTGGGCTTCGGCTTCCTCGCCGGTGCATCGTCGCCGTCGGCGGCGTCACGCTGCTCCGGCCGGGTGAAGTCGGCGCCCGCGATCTTGGCGATCTTGTCGCCGAGCTGCTCGCGCAGCACCCGCGTCTTGACCTCCTCGACCTTGCCCTCCTCGAGCTCGCCGAGCTGGAACGGGCCGTAGGAGATCCGGATCAGGCGATTCACCTCGAGCCCGAGATGCGCCATCACGTTGCGCACCTCGCGGTTCTTGCCCTCGCGGATCGCGAACACCACCCACACATTGGCGCTCTGGTCGCGTTCCAATGTCGCATCGATCGGCCCGTATTTGACGCCGTCGACCTCGACGCCACCCTTGAGCTGGTCGAGCTGGCCCTGCGTCACTTCGCCATGCGCGCGCACGCGGTAACGGCGCAGCCATCCGGTGTCGGGATGCTCCAGCGTCCGGGCCAGCCCGCCGTCATTGGTCAGCAGCAGCAGGCCCTCGGTGTTGAAATCCAGCCGGCCGATCGAGATCAGCCGCGGCAAGCCCTCGGGCAGATTGTCGAACACGGTCGGCCGCCCCTCGGGATCGGCGTGCGTCGTCATCAGCCCGCGCGGCTTGTGATACATGAACAGCCGCGTCCGCTCGCGCGGCGGCAACGGCTTGCCGTCGACCGCCACCACATCGTTGTCGGTGATATCGAGCGCCGGCGAGTTGATCACGCGTCCGTTGACGGTGACGCGCCCTTGCGTGACGATCTCCTCGGCATCGCGGCGCGAGGCGAGACCGGCGCGCGCCAAGACCTTGGCGATGCGTTCGCCTGTCTTCTTCGGCTTCGGCTCGGGACGCTCGCGCCGATCGTCAGTGGCGCGCTCGCGATAGGCGCCGCGGCCGCCGAAGGCCGGGCGCTTCGCAAAGATCCTGCTGTCGTCCTCATTGTCGCGGCGCGGCCGGTCGGAGAAGCGGCCTTCGCTGCGCGGATGCTCCTGCCAGTCGGTGCGGCCTTCGGGGCGCTCGCGCCGGCGATTGTCGCGGCCACCATCTTCATCATGACGATCCCAGCGCGGCCGGCCGAACTTCGGACGATCACCCTGCTCGCGGTCGTCGCGGGACCTGGAGAACCGCGGACGGTCGCCACCGCGATCGTCGCGCGACCGCGAAAAGCGCGGACGCTCGTCGGCGCCGCGGTCGTCGCGCGGTTTGCGATCCCGCTTCTGCCAGGGCTTCTCGTCGCTGCGGTCGCGGCCTTCGAAGTCGCGGTCGCGCTTGAACCGCGGCCGATCGCCGAAATCCCGGCGCGGTGCGTCGCCATCCTCGCGGCGGCGGAACGGGCGGCCTTCGCCCTTGTCGCGGAATGAACCCTTGTCGCGATCGCCGCGCGAAAACTTCCGGTCGTCGAATTTGCGCTCGGCGCGCTCGCCGCGCGGCGCAAAGGTCCGCTTCTCGCCGTCACGCTCGCCACGCGGCGTGTAGGGACGCTTTTCGCGATCGCCATAGGACCGCTTCTCGCCGAACTTGCGGTCGGATGACCGGCCTTCCGAACGCGCGCCGCCGCGCTGAGGACGATCGCCCGCATCAAAGTCCCGGCGCTCGCCGCGCGGCTTGAACGGGCGCTTTCCGCCACCCTCGCCGCCGCGGTCGTCGCGCTTGAAGCGCGGCCGGTCGCCGTAATCGCGGCGCGGCGCATCGCCGTCCTCGCGGCGGCGGAACGAGCGGCCCTCGCCCTTGTCGCCGAACGCGCGCTTGTCGCGATCACCCTTGCCACGATCTGGCTTGCCGCCGAAGCTGCGCTTGCCGAACGGCTTGTCAGATCCGCGGGAGCCACTGGGCCGCCCCTTCCCGGGCGCCCCCCGGTCCCGCCGGCCGCGGGAATCGTTGTTTTTGTCGCTGTCGCGGGGCATGAATGTTCTCGCCTGGAGGTTCAATTGGGGCGCAGGGCAACCGGCGATACGCGCGCCATCTGGGCGCGACTGGCGCAAAACCGGCATCCACTTCTGCTGAAGGCGACGCTACTAGCAGGTTTCTTCCGATGATACGAGGCATGTCTGCCCCTTCTTTCATGGATCTGGCGCTAAAAACCGCCGAAAATGCCGGAAAAGCGGGCGAGGTTCCGATCGGATGCGTGATTGTGCGGGGCTACGAGGTGATCGCCACCGCCGGCAACCGCACCCTGACCGACCGCGATCCGACGGCCCATGCGGAAATCCTCGCGATCCGGCAGGCCGCCGAGGCCATCGGCACCGAGCGGCTGGTCGATTGCGACCTCTACGTGACGCTGGAGCCCTGCACCATGTGCGCCGGCGCAATCTCCTTTGCCCGCATCCGCCGGCTGTATTACGGCGCCGCCGACCCCAAGGGCGGCGCGGTCGAGTCAGGCGTGCGGTTCTTCGCGCAGCCGACCTGCCACCACGTGCCGGAGGTCTATGGCGCGGTCGGCGAGACCGAGTCCGCGCGCCTGCTGCGCGAGTTCTTCAGGGAGCGACGCTGACGAATCCGTAGCGCGGACGACCTGTAGCCCGGATGAAGCGCAGCGCAATCCGGGGAGACCTCTCCGCGGAGACCGTCCCGGATTTCGCTGCGCTCCATCCGGGCTACAGAGCTCTCAGCCGTTGATCCCGTCATCCTGAGGAGCGCGTAGCGCGTCTCGAAGGATGCACGGCCACCAGCCGGGCCGATTCATCCTTCGAGGCTCGCTCCGCTCGCACCTCAGGATGACGGTGGCAGAGCGGGGTCACCCCGCCAGGAAAAACTCCCGCAGCAGTTTCGCGGTCGCGTCCGGAGCCTCCTCGGGCAGGAAGTGCCCCGACGCCACCGGCGCGCCGCTGACATTGGTGGCCCAGGTCTTCCAGGTGTCGAGCGGCGTCGTTGCCGCGCTGGCAACCCCGGCATCGCCCCACAATGCCAGCATCGGGATCGTGATCTTCTTGCCGGCGTCGACATCGGCCTTGTCGATCTCGTAGTCGGCATAGGCGCCGGCGCGATAGTCCTCGCACATCGCGTGGATGCGCGCGGGATCGCGGAATGGCGCGAGGTAGTGCGCGAGCGCGCGCGGATCGATCGCCTCCAGCGTCTTGCTTTTGGTCTGGCTCGCCATCTTCTCCCTGAGGAAGAATTCGCCATTGTTGGAGATCAGCGTCTCCGGCAGCGGATAGGGCTGCGCCAGGAACGCCCAGTGATAGATCTTCAGCGCGGACAGGCGATTGAGCTTCTGCCAGTAATCATAGGTCGGCGCGATATCGAGCACCGCAAGCTTCGACAGCCGGCCGGGATGATCGAGCGCGAGCCGGTACGACACCCGGCCGCCACGGTCGTGACCGGCGAGCGCGAAATGCACATGCCCGAGCTGCTCCATCACCTCGACCATGGTCTTCGCCCAGGCCCGCTTGGTGTAGGGCGTATGATCCTTGTCGCTGTCGGGCATGTCGGACCAGCCGTAGCCCGGCAGGTCGGCGATGATCAGCGTGAACCTGTCGTCGAGTTTCGGCGCAACCGTGTGCCACATCACGTGCGTCGAGGAGAAGCCGTGCAGCAGCAGCAATGGCGGGCCCTTGCCGCCGACACGGGCGAAGATGCGGCCCTGCGAGGTGTTGATCCATTTTGATTCATAGCCGGGAAAAAGATCAGCGAGATCAGGCATCGGTAGCTCCTTCCCTGTCGCGGGCGCTGCTTCAAACTTTGTTCGGCGTTGCCGCTGGCTTTGGCGAGGTTTATGCCATCCTCAAGTCCTGCCAACAACAACATGAAACGAGGAAGTGCCATGTCGATCGACTTCGAAATCCCCGCGGAGGCCAAGGCGATCCGCGAGAAGGTTCGCAAATTCGTCCACGACGAGTGCATTCCGGCGGAAAAGGAACTCGACACCAAGCCGCTTTCCGAGGTGCTGGGACCGCTGCGGAAGAAGGCCCGCGCGCAGGGTCTGTGGTGCCCCTTCGTGCCCAAGGAGTACGGCGGTATGGGCCTTGGCCCGCTCGCCAACGCGCTGGTGCAGATGGAGCTCGGCGAGAGCATGCTCGGCGCGCTCTCGATGAACACGCAGGGACCGGACGACGCCTCGATGATGACGATCCTGGCGCATGGCACCGAGTACCAGAAGGAAAAATTCCTTAAACCGCTGTTGAACGGCGAGAAGCGCATCTGCTTCTCGATGACCGAGAAGGCCGCCGGCGCCGACGCCACCGGCATGCAGACCACGGCCGTGAAGGACGGCAACGAGAACTACATCCTCAACGGCGAGAAATGGTTCTCCTCGTCGGCAAGCGTCGCCGACCTCGCGCTGGTGATGGCGAAGACCGATCCGAACGCGCCGCGCCACAAGCAATACTCGACCTTCATCGTCGAGCTGCCCAACCCCGGCTACCGCATCAAGCGCAACGTCGCCAACATGGCGATCGAGGGTCCGCATGACGACGTGATCCATGGCGGCCATTCCGAGATCGAGATCAAGGATCTGAAGGTGCCGGCCGACAATCTGCTCGGCGGCGAGGGCAACGGCTTCAACATGGGCCAGCACCGCCTCGCCTACGGCCGGCTGCGCCACGGCATGCACAACGTTGCCAAGGCGCAGCGCGCGCTCGACATGGCGGCCGCCCATGTCACCAAGCGCTCGACCTTTGGCCAGTTGCTGGCCGACCGTCAGGCGGTGCAGTTCATGCTCGCCGACTGCGCGAGCGAGCTTTATATCGGCCGGCTGATGCTGCTGCACATCGCCTACAAGGCGGAGAAGGGCCTCGACATCCGGCAGGAGAACTCGATCGCCAAGATCTTCCACGCCCACATGGTGCACAAGGTGATCGACACCGCGATCCAGCTGCACGGCGCGCTCGGCTTCAGCCAGGATACGCCACTGGCGAAATGGTACACCCAGGTGCGCTCGCAGCGGTTGGTCGACGGCCCCGACGAGGTGCACAAGTGGAAGATCGGCAAGAACGTCATCAAGGCGTTCCGCGAGCACGGCACCACGGCGTCAGCGGCGGGCGGGGATCTGCTCTGACCTACTTCGTCATTCCGGGGCGGCGCAACGCGCCAAACCCGGAATCTCGAGATAAGGTGAGAAGGTGCCCACAACATCGTGATTCCGGATCGGCGCGCGATGCGCGTCGTCCGGAATGACGGCGTGGGGCGGGGCCTAGCCGCTCGCCGCAAACAGCTCCCATGTCCCGGGCAGTCCCTTCAGCTCGAACGCGCCGCGCTCGGCGAATTTCAACCCGGCGCCCGCGACCAGATCGGTCACCACGCGCGACACCAGCACCTCGTTCGAGCCGCACTGCGACATCACGCGCGCCGCGGCGTGTACCGCTATGCCGCCGATATCCGCTCCCCTCACCTCGATCTCGCCGGTGTGCAGGCCTGCTCGCACCGGCAGGCCGATCTGCTGCGCGGCCGAGCCGAACGCCAGCGCGCAGCGTACGGCGCGGCCGGGACCGTCGAAGGTCGCCAGAATGCCGTCGCCAGTGCTCTTCACCAGATGGCCGCGATGGCGGCCGACCATCTGCTGCGCGAGCTGATCGTGATCGTCGAGCAGGCGTCGCCAACGATGATCACCCATCACCGCGGCGCTGCGGGTGGAATCGACGATATCGGTGAACAGCACGGTCGCAAGCACACGGTCGAGCTCGGCATCACCACCATCGCGATGGCCGGTGACGAATTCCTCGATGTCGCCGAGCATCGCCTCGGTCTCGCCGACCCAATAGTAGTGATCGCAGCCCGGATATTCCACGTATTTCGCGGCGGGGATCGAGCGCGCGACGGCACGGCCGAGCGCCACGGGAACGCGGGCATCGCCCATCCGATGCAGGACAAGCGTCGGAGTCTGCAGCATCGGCAGGATCGTCGTGACGTCGATCGCGCGATTGAGAACGAGCAGCGTCCGCAACGCTCCCGGACTGCTCGACAGCCGCTCGAATTTCGCGATCTGCGCGATCACTTCTGCATTCGTTGCCTGGCTCGGCGCGACAGTCTTGACCGTGTCGCCGGAACCCCAGTTCTGCACGATCTCGTCGCAGCGCAGCTGCCACACGTCGTCCGGCAGGCGATCCTTCGAGCGGGCAAAACTACCGAGCAGAACGAGATGCGAAACGCGGTCCGGATAGGTCGCTGCAAACAGCACACTCATCGGACAGCCCTCGGAGAAGCCGAACAACACCGCCTTCGTGGAGCCGATGGCATCCATGATGGCCCGGACGTCGTCCATGCGCTGCTCGAGGGAGGGCGCGCCGGTCATCCGATCCGACAATCCCTGTCCGCGTTTGTCGAAGGTCACGACCCGGGCGAAGCGCGACAGGCGGCGCAGCACGGCGGTGTAGCCGGGCATCTCGTGCATGAACTCGATGTGCGAGAACAAGCCGGGGACAAGGATGATGTCGACAGGACCATCGCCCATCACCTGATAGGCGATGCTCGCGTCGGCGCTTTGCGCGTAGTGCGTCTCGGGCAGTCTGAAATCGGTCATTCGAAGGCCCCGGGGCGCGCCATTGTCGCCGCTGAGGCCGGATCGATCAACCCTTCTCCGCCTCCACCGCCTGCCAGGCGATATCGCGACGGCAGAATCCGTCCGGCCATTTGATCCGATCGACAGCCTGATAGGCGCGGTCGCGCGCCTCGGTGACCGTCTTGCCCATCGCGCAGACGTTCAGCACCCGCCCGCCATTGGCGATGATTGCGCCATCCTTCGCCACCGTGCCGGCGTGGAAGATCTCGACGCCCTCGACCTTGGCGGCGTCGTCGAGACCGTCGATCCGCGTGCCCTTGATGTAATCGCCGGGATAGCCCTTCGCCGCCATCACCACCGTCAGCGCCGGGTCCGGATACCAGCGCAGATCGAAGTTCTTCAATTGCCCATCGATGGAGGCGAGCAGCGCCGGCACGATGTCCGACATCATCCGCAGCATCAGCACCTGGCACTCGGGATCGCCGAAGCGGACATTGTATTCGAACAGTTTTGGGCCCTGCGCGGTCAGCATCACGCCGGCATAGAGCACGCCCTTGAACGGCATGCCGCGGCTCTTCATCCCGGCCACCGTCGGCAGGATGATCCGCGCCATGATCTGGTCGTGCACCTCTGATGTCACGAACGGCGTCGGCGAATAGGCGCCCATGCCGCCGGTGTTCGGCCCCTTGTCGTGATCGAACACCCGCTTGTGGTCCTGCGCCGAGGCCAGCGGGATCGCGGTCTCGCCGTCGCACAGCGCGAAGAAGCTGATCTCGCGGCCCGACAAGAACTCCTCGATCACCACCTCGGCGCCGGCCGAGCCGAACGCGCCCTCGAACATCATCGCAATCGCGGCCTCGGCCTCGGACAGCGTCTGTGCCACCACGACGCCCTTGCCGGCCGCGAGCCCGTCGGCCTTGACCACGATCGGCGCGCCCTGGGCGCGGACATAGGCCACCGCGTCCTTCGCATTGTCGAAGCGGCGATAGGCGCCGGTCGGAATGTCGAACTCGCTGCAGAGGTCCTTCGTGAAGCCCTTGGAGCCCTCGAGCTGGGCGGCCTGTTTGGTGGGCCCGAACGCCTTGATGTCGACCGCGGCGAGCTCGTCGACGATCCCGGCGGCCAGCGGCGTCTCCGGCCCGACCACCACCAGATCGACCGCATTGCCCCGGCAGAATTCGATCACCGCGGCATGGTCGGCGACGTCGAGCGCGACGCATTCGGCCTCGCGCGCGATCCCGGTATTGCCCGGCGCGCACCAGAGTTTCGTCACCAGCGGAGACGCGGCGATCTTCCACGCCAGCGCATGTTCGCGGCCGCCGGAACCGAGCAGGAGGATGTTCATCTGTGTCGCCGATCAGAGGGGTTGTAACGCCATTTCGTCCGGTTTAGCACGCTCCCGAACCGCAGCAACACGCGGTTCGATCAGATGTGGATATGTGATTCGACGCCTGAAACGCGGCGTCCGGACCTTGCACACGGGGTCGAAAACCCCGATTCTATAGATCAGATGACCGCTGCTCCGAATCTCGTCAACGCGCCTGAATTCACCGTCTCGGAACTCTCCTCCGCCCTGAAGCGGACGGTGGAGGACCGCTTCGGCCATGTCCGTGTCCGCGGCGAGATTTCGGGCTTTCGCGGCCCGCATTCCTCCGGCCACTGCTATTTCGCCCTGAAGGACGAGAGCGCCAAGATCGAGGCCGTGATCTGGAAGTTCGCCCACGCCCGGATGCGCTTCAAGCCGCAGGAGGGCCTCGAGGTCATCGCCACCGGCAAGCTGACCACCTATCCGAACTCCTCGAAGTACCAGATCGTCATCGATTCGCTGGAGCCGGCCGGCGTCGGCGCGCTGATGGCACTGATGGAGGAGCGCAAGAAGAAGCTCGCCGCCGAGGGCCTGTTCGACGAGGCCCGCAAGCAACTCTTGCCCTGGCTGCCCGAGGTGATCGGCGTCGTCACCTCGCCGACCGGCGCCGTGATCCGCGACATCCTGCACCGGCTGGAGGACCGCTTCCCCCGCCACGTGCTGGTCTGGCCGGTCAAGGTGCAGGGCGACGGCTCGGCCGAACAGGTGGCGGCCGCGATCCGCGGCTTCAACGCGCTGCCGGAGGGCGGCCGGATTCCACGGCCCGATCTGCTCATCGTCGCGCGCGGCGGCGGCTCGCTGGAGGACCTGTGGTCGTTCAACGAGGAGATCGTGGTCCGCGCCGCGGCCGAGAGCCATATCCCGCTGATCTCGGCGGTCGGCCACGAGACCGACATCACGCTGATCGACTTCGTCGCCGACAAGCGCGCGCCGACGCCGACCGCGGCCGCCGAAATGGCGGTGCCGGTGCGCAGCGAGCTGTTCGTCGAGGTTGCCGCGCTCGCCCGCCGCACCATGGTGTGCTGGCAG
>NZ_JBXEJO010000119.1:0-17296 GCF_056837965.1 Bradyrhizobium ferriligni | reverse complement strand
GCCAATTGTTCACGTGGCGCCGGCTGGCGCGCGACGGCCGGCTGGCGGAGGACGCGGTGCCTGCGCTTGTACCCGTGGAGATCACCTCTACGCCAGCTTCGGCATCGACGTGCGCGCCGCAGGTGCCATCTTCACCGCCTGTGCAGCGCGCAAGGGTCGGAATCATCGAGATCGAGCTTGGTGGTTGCCGCGTGCGGGTAGATCGTGACGTGGACACTGAGGCGCTACAGCGGGTTCTCGACCTCCTGCGACGCCGATGATCCCGATCCCGAGCGGCGTCAGGGTCTGGATCGCCACTGGCCACACCGATATGCGTCGTGGCATGCGAAGCTTGACTCTCACAGTGCAGGAAAGCCTGAAGCGGGATCCTCATGCGGGCGATCTTCCGGGGGCGGAGCGGCGATCTGGTCAAGATCCTTTGGCATGTTGGGTTGGCACGCCCTGGCATGGGCTTCCGAAGTATCCCGGACCCGATTCTCACGCGCAATCAGGTGGAGCTGATGCAGATCGATATAGTGTCGTCGGCGGAGATGCCTGGCCTTGTCGAACTTGGGATGGCCATGGAACTCTCGTTCGTTGTTACTACTGAAATAAAGCGAAGCGTCCGCGAAAAAAGCGGAAGCGAATTCTCAGCTCAATTAAAAGTAGTTTCTACGCGAATTTCCAACTCATTGCTGGACCGTGCCGGAGGGTCGACCCCGATCATGTGCCATGTAGAAAATCGCAACGGAGCGCTACCGAAGGAAATGGCCTGCTGTAAGCACCTGATAATATTTGGTTTTCCGTCGAAATAGCAGGTAACGGGCGGCAAGCCATTGTAAGGCATGAAAAAGCCCGCCAGAGGCGGGCTAATTCATTGATTTAATTTATGAAAACTTGGTTGCGAGGATAGGATTTGAACTATGATCTTCAGGTTCTGACATGTTATGAGCCTGACGAGGTGCGCCGGAACGGTCATGCGTCCCGGCCCACTTAAATTTTTGCTGAATTACTTGGCCCAAGCGGAAATCACTCCGTATCGGCCGACAGCCGCCCGGATCCCGGTCGCTCGGGTAGGTCCATGTGGCGACCTGGATTTGTCGCCACGCTCAGGGACCTCTTCTCCGAGATGAAGGCGCGAGTAGTAACTTGTCAGGTGTCACGTTCAGAGCTTTTGCGATTTTCGCCAGGACCACGATTGTCACGTTTCTTTGGCGGCGTTCGACCTGGCTAATATAGGTCCGATCCACCCCCGCCTGATGGGCCAATTCTTCTTGCGACAACCCAGCCGTCTTTCTGAGCGACCTGACGTTGTCAGCCACGACTCCAATTATTCCTTGATCGTCCTTCCCGACGGGCATCAGCTCAAAGGACGTCGGAGACGACTATCGATCCACGGACTCCGAGTCCCATTTTTTGGCCGCAAATGTTGACTATCGTCTACAGAATGACCGACGTAGTGGAAGCGTTTTGGGAGATCGGCGAATTGGGACCCTTGGGTCCTATGTCGTACCGCGCCGGCTATCGCCTCCGGACGGCCATTATCTGCAACGTAGAGCTACCCGCAGCTATCGTTGAGACGGCCATCTTAGCCAAATCAACGCTTGCGATGACGATCACCCCCGACGGACACGTTAGATCGAGCCTAGGTGGAAGTTCGGGCTCCACGTCGCGAGCAGAACCGATCGACCAGCTCATCGGCCAGTTGCTTTCAGTCGAAAATCTGCGCCTCGAGGAGATCTCGGCGGCGGATTTGGCTTTGCTGTTAGAGCGGCTTGAGCGGTCGGCAGCACTTGTCCGAAAGGTTATGAAGCATGGGTCGAATTAAAACCCCCTCGTGTCGGCGAAAGGCGTTGCGGCCAGAATTGCTGTTGTGGGAAGTCGCCGCCGCGCTGGTTGGAACGCGAGTTCGTGGAAGCTTACGCGACCGATCCAAGCTGACGGGATGAGGGAATCCGCCGCCGCACAGAACTGGCCACGGCCCACGCCGATTCGATCATCTGGCCGAGGCGACGTCCGCCAGCTCGCCAAGGAAGTTGACGCGGTATGGGTAACCTGAATGCTCTTTGGAGCAACGATCCTATGCCTGCTGCGACCAGCAAGCACGCCCTAAACTAGAGCAACTCGTCGAGACGCGGCCGCACTCGGCTGGAATTACGGACGGTCAGGGTCGCGAACGCAGACCTAAGCCGATGGGGATAGCGCTGGTCACGCGCGACGGTTAACCTGTTAAGCGAGGTGCTCGCGACGACAGAACGCCACCTAAGTTGCGTATGAGCTCGGCTGGTACCGGCGCTGTACTTCGGACTTGATCGTGTCTTCAGTCACCAGGCGCTTGCTACCGAGCCTGACCCCTTCGACGATGCCCGTAGAGCCGCGGAGAAGGCGGCAGGCCTCACCAAGGTCGCCGAATGCCTGCGCCGAGGTAACGACCGCCTCGTTGATCCCGGACGGACTTAGTTCGGTCGCATCCAGGAAAGGGGACAGTTGGCCGGGCGTCGCGACTAGCACCTTGTCTTTGCCGGGCACCAGGTCCAATGGACCCCACAGGGTCCACCAGCGGCCGCGCCAGTGAGCGGTCTCGGGTCCCGGGGCACCGAGATCGTGGATAGTCTTTAGTATGTGGATCACGCTCTCGAACCAGACGTTCGCAAGACCGTCTATGGCATTTGTGAGGATACTGATCGCTATGTCCTGCTCCGGCAGAACCACCGTGCGCGTCAACGTTCCCTGGAAGCCACCGGCGTGACCGACCCAGCTCCACGGCCCCGGCGGGCCGGAAATCGTGCCTAGACCGTAATAGCGCTCAAGTTGCGAATGGGCATCACGCCAATGGCGCCGCGTCATCTCGCGGCGGCTTGCCGCCGTCAAAATGCTCGATTGGGCGCCGGCAGAAACCTGGCCGAGAAACCGCGCGAGGTCGCCAGCGGTTGCCGTGAAGCCCGTCGCCGGGGCCATATCGTTCGTCACGTTGTCCCCGGGAATGACGAAGCGTCGACCATAGGGTTGGCGGGTCGAGTGGCCACGGGCGAATGGACGGCAGACGCTCGGATCGAAGTCAGGCGTCGTCTCTGTGAGGCCGGCTGGGACAACGACCTGATCATAGATCCACCGGCCATACGGCTCGCCGGTCACCTTCTCGATGACTTTGCCTAGCAACGCGAAGCCGTGATTGGAGTATTTGAACGTGACGCCCGGCGGGAGGGGCTGTGGCGTTGAGAGATCGGCGCGAAACTCCACCTCGCTCAGGAAGGGCCGGCGGTCCGAGAACTGACCGCCGTCAGGCCCATCGCGGGTCAGGCCAGCCGAATGCGAAAGCAGTTGCGAAATGGTGACGTCAGAGACCTCCGGCGTCAGATCAGCCAGATACTCACCCAGCCGGTCGTCAAGCCGAACTCGATTGCGCTCGCGCAACAACATGATCCCGGCGGCCGTGAACGTCTTCGAATGCGAGGCAACACGAAAGCGATGACGAGAGGTGAGTGGTTCGCCGGTTGCAAGATCGGCCAAACCGCTCGCGTGTTCAAGCAGCACCTGACCTTTGTGAGCGATCGCCAGCGACACACCGGGCTGATCGAATAGTTCCCGCTGATAGTCAATCCATGTGGGGATGTAGTCGAGAGCAGAAGAGAGCCAGTCTGGCATGGATGCTTAGAACCTATCGGAAGTGAAGCCTTCGAGCCATTCTGCGACATATTGCAGGCTGGATCGAGCGCGCGGTCAAGCCCTCGATTCAAGCCCGCGTCTTATCGTCCTGTTTCGCTAGTCCCTTCGAAGTGCGCGCGCACCTTATCTCCGAGACGCTTCGATGGATGCTAAATAGTCGCGCCGATCGAAGCCGTTCTGAGAACAGTTGGACATGCCTTGGAAGCGACCGTCGCGCGGCGGCTTCCATCGACATTAAGGCTCAGTCGGTGATATCTCTGGAATCTCCTGCCTGACAAAATCAAACGGAGCATGCGGACGAATTTCGCGAGGAGACTGTGCCACTTGAGCACGTTGTGGCGATACTTAGCGCACTAACGGCGACAAATCTTGGATGTGCAGACAGCGACTTACGGGCCATCAAGCGCCGGTGCTTTTATCTTGCAATCCGCCCTCTGCTCTCTTCCACCTCTTCACGCTGCTTCTCTTTGCCGCGACAGGATTGGCTAATCCAAGCTCCGAACGTTCCGCGCGCAGCCGTTTGGCAATAAAGAAAGGGCAATCCCGGCGCTGAAAATCCGAGCCAAACGCACACCGGATACCCCGGTTTGCCGATGCATTTTGGGAGTGCCACGCCCAACGGGAGCACAAAAATCCGACCGTTCAGCGTGCGCGGAAGTCATCAAATGGAGTCCTTCGACACACGCGAGCCAGCGCAAATTCTGTGGCGGTAGACTGATTTTTTGGAGACCGGGCGAAAAGAAAATCGGTCCAGCGACCTTCACGTCGGCGGCAACAATGGACGTCTCCAAACGCAACTTTTCCGTCGAAATAGCCGGTGTTCCACCGCCTACTCGGCCGTGCTCGCGCCTTCGCAGCGCGATCTGGCTCGCAGTATTCCTTTGGTGGGCGAACGTCGATTTGGGTGGGAGCCACAACCGGCAGGGGCGGCTCGGTGGCCAGCTTGGTCGCCGGCCGACGGCCCCGGTGCCGGCCATTTGAACCGTCGGTGCCGCCGGAGAGCCGCCTCTCGGCCGACTTCCGCCTTGCGCATATCCCGACATGCAGCGGCGGCTGCCGAGCAGAACAGGCTCGGCAGCCGCCGCGGATCGGATGTGAGGAATGCTCCCGGATTAGCGGAACGAACCGTCAGCGCTTGGAGCCGGAGCGCTCAATCTCGGCGAACAAGTCCGCCTGGACGGGACGCTCGTCGAACCGAATCCCTGCCCTCGCCTTGGCCGTAACCTCCGCGATGAATGCATCCTGCCGCTCGAGCGGGACGCCCTTTTCGGTCCACAAAGCGCGCGGCTCGGCCTCCGGATCGGTCGGCGATCGAGCCTTGTTGCGTGGCAACTCTTCAAAGTTTGCGCAGACGATTTCCACATTGGGAGCTACGCCTTTCCACGCGTCGCGATGGAAGGAACAATCGACGCCGCAGCCAGCTTCCAGATGGATTCCGGTCTGTTCTGCGAACCTCAGATAGTCCGCGCTCTTGCGCTCCCGGTAGCACTTCACGCCGCTATACTCGAACGGCGCGGACATCTGCGGGATGATAAATGCGCCATAATCGGCTATGTCGGACGCGATATCGATCAGGTGAAATTCAAACGACCGACCGGTGTAGCGCGGTCCGTTTCGGCTCCGCGGAGTGGCTCCAAAGGGCGGATTTGCAATTGCGCAACCGAAGCGGCCGAGGCCTTTGAGATCGAACTCGAAGACATCGGCGCAGATCCATTTCGCCTCCGGCAGCACTTTGCGACCAACCTCGACATAGGCGGGATTGCGCTCGATACAAACGATTTCCTTCTCGGGTGCGCTATGGCCGCGCGCGTAATATCCTCGCCAGAAGACATGGAATGCGAGCGCGCCAATCCCGGCGCAAAGGTCGATTGTTCGACCGCCATAGGCATCGATGGCGAAGTCTCCGGCAAGGCCTGAAGGGGTAAAGAATGCGCCCGCCGAGCCATTGATGTGGTTTGCACCTTCGTGCCAATTGTCCAGCACGAACACGCGATCATCGTAGCTGAGAACGTCTTTCTTGAGCAGCTCGACAGCCTCGGCATGTGCCTTGGCCTCCGCCTTTGTCAGTTTAGCCATCGTCAAATCTCGCTCCTGGGACCCCGAAAGGGCGCTTAAAAATCGGCGCAGCGCGCATGGCCTTCGCCATGCCGCCTGCCCGTCGGCGAGACCGGGGTTTCGGGGGCAAGAGCTTGTTTCGGCGCCGGCAGAGCGGCGCGAATCCGATGGCGCGCAACGCGGTTGCACCGAGCGGCGGAGCCGCGACGTGCGACCGACTTGCTGCACCGGAGGACGACAGAAGCTCTTGCGGGGGGTGAGGGGCAGCGCCCCTCAAGCCACCCTCCTTGAGCAAAATGCCCCAGAGAAAAGTTCTCGAGTCTGCGCTTGCTGTCGTGGCCGTAGACCGCTGAAAGGCAGACAGATCGAGTGCGGCTCGGCGTCCGATTGCTCACGCCCGGAAAGCTCGATCAAGCAAAAAAATTCGTCCAGGCTACAGGCAATGGCAATCGAGAGCCGGACACCTGGAGACAAGAAAGAGGCTCCCGCGTGAAGCGCGGGAGCCCAATAACTCGGGCTAGTCTCCGGGATTCCAGATGAGAAAGAAGCCGTTGTCATCGCCCAAGCCGACGGCCCGGCCAAGGTTGGCATAGAGCTTGCGAGACCCAAGTTCAGGTGCCGCGAGTGACAGGCTGACGTAGTCCTTGCCGCTGCTCTCGCCGCGGCGGATCCAGCCGGCGCCGATCTCAACTCCCTGGGCGATGATGCGGAAATCTGGCTGAGCCTCAGTCGACTTGCCGCTATTGGGAACGATGTCGATATGGGCACGGATCGACAAGGTCTTGAGTTCGCCCCTGTAGCCGCCGTTGTCCGTGCGGGTGACGAATCCGATTGCAGTCATGGTCTGTCTCCTTCGCTGCCGCAGGGCCGATCCCCTGCGATGGCGAGACCGTCATGGGGAGCGAAACGCGATTGAACCCACCGGGGCGAAGCGCAGCGGCGCACCCGAGAGAGCTCCCTTTTTTGCAGCGGAGCGGCCGCGAGGAGCCGGCTTGCCGGCGGGGAAAAAAGGAGCTGGCGAGGGTTTCAGATAGCGGGGCGCTTCCCATAGGTCTGCACGTCCATAAGCAGGGAAATCGTCCATCGAGGCAGCCACAGGACAGACATTGACTGCGATCGGAGACGCCGAACCGATCGTCCCAGACGGCGCGTCGGGCCAATGCACGACCTGTCAAATCTGCCAGTACCCGCAGAACATCCGACCCGATAGAATCGCACAAGCCACGTCCGACAACCGCCGAATATTGTTGAGCCGGATCGGCAAGGCTTATTGGTTGGCGTGTGGATCGCAGTCAACCAACGGCCAATCAAAGGGTTCAGCTTAGCCGAGCGTGTTTCGCCCGCGCGAACGACGGCAGCGGACATTGGCCAGTCAAGAAGCCAGCCGGAACGAAGAACGAAAATGAGGCCTCGCAAAAGTGATCAGTATCCGCACCTAGGATAACGCTGGCGCTCCCGTCTCAGGCATTGCTCCTGTCCGCTCATGTCGGCTCAAACTGCGGCTCGTCGCAATTGAGTTGCCGTCCATGGGTTGATTGTATGTGCCGATGGGCACTGATGACCTTGAGACGTCCAGCGCAAAGGGGCGCGTTAGCAGACGCCGCACGTTAGTGCTTTCGCCGATCGCGATTTCACTGACATGATCGACACATCAAAGCAGCGCGAAGCTGTTGGCCTGCACGATCCACTTCGGCTTTCCGTGGCAGCGGCCGCGGCATTTCCCGACGGTTCGATGACCGCCTCCGGGTTGCGCAGAGAGAGTGCTCGCGGAAGGCTCGTCATCGAGCGCATTGCGGGCAAGGATTACACGACACTCTTTCATATAGAGAGAATGAGGGAATTATGCCGCGTCCAAGCAAAGGAGCCCGGCTCTACAGACGCAAAGCCCGTTATCGCGAAGGCAATCTCGTCGCCCAGTCCGTTTGGATCATCAAGGACGGCGATCGGCATATCGCCACAGGATGCATTGCGAGCGCGTCTGAAACAAAGCCGCCGCAGAAAGCAGAGCAAGCGCTAGCAGACTACATTGCGCAAAAATATCAACCGGAGCGCAGCCGAAGAGATATCGACGACATCGATTGCGCTGACGTCCTGTCGATCTATTTGACCGATATCGGCGAGCCAGGTGACCAGTTTGAAATCGAAGCGAGGATCGACCGGCTCAACGATTTTTGGGGCGGCAAGAAGCTGTCGGCAGTGAACGCGCAATCCTGCGCAGCTTACGTCAAACATCGCGGCAGCAAGGGCGGCGCGCGCCGTGACCTCGAGACTTTCCGTGCTGCGATCAACCATCATGCAAAAGAAGGCTTTCACCGGGGTACGGTTCGCGTGTCTCTCCCGCCGAAAGGCGAGGCGCGCGATCGGTGGCTGACACGCACTGAGGCGGCAGACCTGGTTTGGCAATGTTGGCGCTATCGCGAAAAGCAGACCATCCACGCCGGCAACTCAAAGGGCGACGCGGTCCGGACAGACCGCCGACCATTGCGCCACGTAGCCAGATTTATCCTGATCGGGCTCTACACCGGAACGAGGGCGGGTGCGATCGCGGCGGCATCGCCATACCCCGAGCTTGGGCACTCGTACGTTGATCTGGAGCGTGGTATCTTCTACCGCAGGCCGATCGGGAAGCGAGCCACCAAGAAGCGTCAGACGCCAGCTCCACTTCCGCCCCGGCTACTGGCTCATATGCGTCGTTGGAAAGACCGGAAGCTGATCAGCACCTGCTTCGTCGAGTTCAACGGCAAGCCGGTGGCTTCCGTGAAGAAAGGCTTCAAATCTGCCGTGGATCTGGCCAAGCTACCCGGGAAAGTCACTCCGCACACGTTGCGCCACACGGCGGCGACCTGGCTGATGCAGCGCGGCGTGCCGATCTGGGAGGCAGCCGGGTTCCTCGGCATGTCGTCGGAGGTCCTGCAGGATACCTATGGCCATCACCATCCCGATCATTTGCACGGGGCGGCAGCAGCCATTGGCCAAAAAGCGAGGTATGTTTCGGTGGTCAAATCGGTGGTTGACTCGGGAACAGCCACCGATGAGAACAAAAAACCTAAGGAAATCTGGTCGGAGTGGCAGGATTCGAACCTGCGACCCCTGCGTCCCGAACGCAGTGAGCATCTTCTAACTTATTGATTTTTCTTTGTGCGGTGGCCACTCCCGTCCCGTTTTGTTCACAGTCGTTTCACCCATTTCATTGCGATTTCGTTGCGGCATTTCCTTACGAGAACGGCGCTCGCTGAGATGTCGAGCCGGCGAGCTGCAATGTGACCTGACCAAGTTCAAAATCAGCATCTGATCGCAAGGAGAAGCAATCCTAGCGATTTCCGAGCGCCCCTAAACTCTGCCGCATGAACACTGGTTTTTACGTAACAAGCTCAGTTCTTTCAGAAGACCGACCCTGATGACGTCTCGGGAAAAAGTGATCTGGCGGCGCCCACGATCGGCACCGATTGCACCCGGCCATCGACCGGACCTGGCGCTCGCCAACTTCCTTGACTGCGTCGGTGATGAGTTACTCCACGACTGCTCCAAAGCGTCACCCTCGGGCTTGTCCGGGTAGTCAGCTAAAACAGAAACGCCAAGTCTTTTCACTACTCATGCATTTCATTGCTGGCGCGGGAGGGATCCGACCGCCGAATGACGAAAACAAGATACGCCAGCGTCGCCAGCCCTATGCTGTGGCTGGTCCACCGTAAAAATCTTGGTCCGTTTTCTGACAGCGACGTAAGGTCATGTCAGGATCGGCACACTGCGCGTCGGGTTCAGATCTTTCAAAGCACAGTTTGCCGCTTACTGCGCGCTTGCGGCGTTGGCACGACCATTGCTCCAGCAAAGATCAGCTTCAAAGATACAGATGAAAACGGTCATGCTCTTCTTCCCTAGTCCGCGCGTCCTACACAGAACGGCGATCCGCGCGTTTACTTGACCGGGCGCAATACTAGACATACGGATCCGCAATTGTCCGATCGCATACGCATTTACCGCCGCGGTACTTGCCTTAGGTTCATTCGCCCATGAAATCCGCGATTGTGTTCGACTGGAATGGCACGCTGCTCGATGATGCCAATGCGGTGCTTCAAACCATCAATGCAATTTTGAGCCGCTTCGGTCGCGCAGCCGTAGATATGCGCAGGCTTCGAGAGGAGTTCGAACTCCCTCTTTCGGTTCTCTTCCGCAACCTAGACATGTCGAAAGATGAAATCGACGTCGTGGAGAGAAATGACAGCGCCATTTTTCACGACACTTACGAATTCTTGGCGCGCAACGCTGCCTTACGCAAAGGGGCACGAAATGTTTTGCTCGCCGCTGATCACAGAGCCGTTCACACCATTATTGTCAGCAATCACATTGTTGAACCAATTCGCGCACAAGTGCGAAGACTTGGAATCAAGACTCACGTCACGGACATTTTGGCATTTGAGAGCCGCGCAACCCAGTTTAAGAGCGTGAACAAGGAAGAACGTCTGCGCTTGTATATGCAGGCCAATGATATACCCCCACAAAGAACCGTCATCGTGGGTGACATGCCAGTTGAGACGGAGATTGCCCGCAATCTCGGTCTTATCAACGTATCAATCATGGGGGGATTCGTTTCCGAAGCGCGCTTGCGCGCCGCAGGGCCTGATTACATGATTCATGACCATCACGAATTAATACCCATTTTGCAGAAGCATTGCATTCTTCCGAGCGGATGAGTCATCACAAGAGCATAACAGAAGAATCTGCCGGCTCGCGCGCTCTTGCTGTCCGCTTGGTCTTCACACCATTCGACGAGAGTGCTCGGCGATCAAGTTCTTTCGTCACTCGGGCGAACTATCGGCTCAGTCCGATAGCTTGCGCCAAATATCGCGATCCGTTCAGCGCCAATGAGTCTACATGGTCGGTCTGAGTCCGTCGCATGGCACGATGCTTGCTGGAATCATTCGCTACCGAGAAGCGAGGAAGACACTGCGAGGGGCTTGGAAAAACAACATGAGCACAACGGCTGTGATCGGTGACGTCATTTCAGGCACCGATGTTGTGAAGCGTGGAGCGCGCATCGGTGCCGAAGTCAAAAATATCAAACTATCGGGCGATCTACCGGACCACACGATCGCCGCGATTAACAGCTTGTTGCTCGAGCACAAGGTGATCTTCTTCCGCAATCAAGGACATCTCAATGACGCCGAGCATGAGCGCTTTGCCGGTCGCCTTGGAAAGCTAGTCCCCCATCCGATGCTCGGTCCTACCAAGGGGATGGCGTCGCTCCTCGAACTGGACTCCAGTCGCGGCGGCGGTCGCGCCGATGTTTGGCATGCGGATGGGACCTTCGCCGACGCCTATCCCAAAACTTTGGTCTTACGAGCCGTTGTAATGCCAACGTTCGGAGGCGACACCGTGTGGTCGAACACAGCGGCTGCTTATCGTGATCTTCCGGCACCGCTACAGCGGCTTGCAGAGGAACTATGGGCCGTTCACAGCAACGTTTTCGATTACGCCGGAATCGCGCGCGTCCGCGAGGTCGACAAGAGACACTTTGACGAGGTGTTCACCAGAACGGTTTTTGAGACCGAGCATCCCGTCGTGCGCGTCCACCCCGAAACAGGCGAGCGGGCGCTGGTGCTCGGCGTCTTGGTGAAGCACTTTATTGGGGTCCCCAAGTACGACGGACAAAAGCTGTTCGATCTGTTCCAGTCTCACGTCACCGCGCCCGAAAACACTGTGCGCTGGAACTGGCTAGAGGGCGATATCGCGATATGGGACAATCGCGCAACACAGCATTACGCAGTCAACGATTACGGTGACCAGCATCGCGTCGTACGTCGGGCCACGATCGATGGTGACGTGCCCATCAGCGTAGACGGCCGGAGCAGTGTAACGCGCCTGAAGGTAACCGAATAGCGGCCCATCGACGCCCAGCGCCCTCGCATTGAGAATGGAGAAACCTAGTTTACCGGAGTTTTCGGCAGACGTGGAAACACACATTCCCACACGATATGTCAGCTGTTGGGCCAAACTCGGCGGCGCCTAGGTTTATGCATCGCAACTATTCAGCGTCGCGCGATAGCTTCGAGAAACCTTAGGCATCACTGTCCTGCGCCGGCGAGCGGTACGTCGCCTCGACGTTTCAGTTTAGAAAACCCTCGATCGGTGGCCATAAAGCGCGCTAACATCGGGGCGATAAGCTTAGTCGGTTCGACGACTTGACCGCCTAGAAGCGCAAGGGCCTCTGCATATGCAATGAGATCACGATGCACGGCCGCCGGCAGCTCCGTACTCACTTTGACCGGCTTGTCGTCTGGAAGCTCTCCTATTTTGAGTTTTGGCATGTTGTCACCCTCTATACGGCGTAACTATGAGGTCACGATTGACAAGAACACGAACCGGGAAACCAGGCCGCACGGTCAAAGTGGGCTGGATATTGAGACTGCGTCGAACCACCTGCTGTCCAGTTTGGTTTAGTGAGTCGGAGGCGCCGTGTCGCAACGCCTGGATGATGGCACTGTCGTTGCTATTGGTGTCCGAACCAGCCCCTAGTTCGGTCCCGACCGCCAGAAACGTCGATAGTGCCGCAGCCTTGAATAGCTCTGCCCAGTGATTGTCGACTTGGTCTTCCAGACCCGCATACCCAGCGCTATCAGCGCCAGGCTGCCGCTCGAGAACGATAGAATGTCCATTCGGCATAATCAGCCGCGTCCAGACCAGTAGGACACGGGACTGGCCGAAAGTAACCTGACTATCGTATGTGCCGATCAGACGCGCTCCCTGAGGCACAAGCAGAAAGCGGCCGGTCGGCGTGTCAAAAACATTCTCGGTGACCTGGGCGGTAATTTGGCCCGGCAGGTCCGATCGGATCCCGGTAACCAGGGCTGCCGGAATGACTGTCCCAGCCTGCACGACATATGGTGAAGCCGGCTTGGTGATGCGGTCGGGGCTGACCGTGCGACGGTCCACAGAAGCATTCACGAAGGCAAGCTTTCGGTCTTGACCGTTCTGCGCCAATCCGTCGTCGCCAGTGCTCGATAAGTTCGGCGACGCGACGCGGTCGCCTTGAACAGTCGCAGCGGCAGGCGAACGTCCTTCTCCTCCCTTGGTCGGAGCGAACAAATGGCTAATGCGGGCTGCCTCGGTCTCCTGGTCCCGGCGCTGCTGTTCCGCATCAGCCCCGATCGCCGGCGACTGGCCTTGGGCAGCAAGGATTGGCCGACCGAGGTCGCCAGGGAGTGGTGGACCAAGCTGCGGGATCGGCTGGCGCGGAACGCCAGCATAATCCTTTGGCAGCGTCGTAAGGCCGTCGGCAACATTGTGATGGTCAGTGCTGTAGAGTCCATCGGCCGCCTGGTTTCGGGGGCGATTGTTCTGCAGCGACCACAGGACTGCACCACCAATGACAAAGAGGGCAAGCGCGCTCCCTCCGGCCAGGACTTTTCGCGACAACCGTGTCACGCGCGGATGCTCCGCTCTCAGTCGGAAGCTTTTGGACTGCTCATGTTGTGTCTCCGGCGGATCTGCTTGCTCGTGATCGTTTCCACTCCGGCTGTTCATGACGACGGCCTCCCGTCGGTCCTGACAATCCTGACCCTTTGCTGGCGCTCACTGCCGAGCCTCAGTTCAGCTGCTCCAAACAGCCGATCGACGATCAACACGTTACCGTAGGCGCGATAGTTGACGAGCTCGGTCTTCCCGTCAGGGCCGATGACAAAGAGCGGTGGCATCTCTCCCTGGACGATACCTTTAGGGAATTCGACGTAGACCTTGCGGCCATCGTCGTATGCGGCGAGCGGCCGCCAGGGTGGACTGTCACCTTCAATGGCATAGCGGGAAATACGCTGCCTTGGATCCGGAAGAGGGGGTCTCAGAGCGACTGAACGGGATCGTTCGCGCGCTGTTTCGGGATAGTACCAGGCAACAGACGGCATATATGGCCGATCGCGGGAGCGCAGCTCAATCAGGTAGGTGCGCCGGTCGGTATTGACAATGAGGTTGGTCTCGATCGATGCGCGAGTCGGCTTTACCAGGATATGGACGCGTCGCGTATCGCCGCTTCCGCTCTCAGTATCGCCTACGACCCAGCGTATGGTATCTCCGGCCGCGATGGGCCCTGATCCCGTCAGTTGCTCTCCCTCCTCGAGCGAGATATCCGTGATCTGCCCCGGCGCGGCATAGATCTGATAGAGCGCCCCGGGACTGTAGGCGTAGATCTGCGCTGCGTTGAAATATCCCCGCTTGCGCGGTTCGACCCGGGCTGCGCTGTTTGCCGTCTCAACCCGGCTCACAGGTTCGGGCTCTTCCTTTCCTCCTGACTTGCCGCCGAGAGCCGGCTTCCAGAGCGGCGGAACGTGAAGCGGTCGCGACTTGTCATCTAGAGGCGCTGGCGGCGTCGGCAGCGGCGGAATTTCCGCGTCATAGCTGATCTGTGGCGGGATGTAGGTCGCGCACCCACCGAGCGCCGACGAACAAAGCAGAAGAGCGGATAGAAATGCTCGCTTCGATGTCACGAACTCGGACCAAGTCGAATTGCACCTACTGTGCACGATAGGACGCTTCGAATAAACGTCAGACGGGGTCTTGGTCACTGACTCAACTCCTTTGACCAGTTGATGGCGCGGACATAGACGCCAAGGGGATTCTTGCGCAGGCGTTCGGCATCGCGCGGCGTTTCGATCACGATGGTGAGAATGGCAGTCCAACGCTCGGTCGAACTCAGCGAGCCGTTGTCGTAGGTTCGCTGGGTCCACGCGACCCGGAAGCTCTCTGAAGACGCGCGAATGACGCTCGACACGTCGACGGAGATTTGCGCCTTGCCCAGCTTGGCAAAGGGGTCATTGTTGCGCGCGTAGTCGTTGAGCGCAGCGGCGCCGCGATCGGTCGCAAAATCGTATGCCCTGAGCCAGTTTTGGCGCAGAACGATGCCGTCGGCCGGAAGGCCCCTGACATCCTCGATAAAGCGCGCCAGATGGTAGGCAATCTGTGCATCAGTGGGTTGATAGTCGATGTTAGCCGGCGCAACTCTTTGGGCCTGGCCAAGATGGTCGACTTCGACCACCCAGGGTGTGATCGAGCCTTGATTCGACTGCCAGACAAGCCCACCAGCGAGACCGGCTGACAGCATCAAGCAGCCGACTGCCATCAGGCGCCAGTTCTTGGCTTGCACGCGCGCTGATCCAATGCGTTCGTCCCAAACCTGAGCTGCTTTCTGATACGGCGTGACCGGTGCGGGCATGCGCCCGTAGTGAACGGAAGTTCGTTTGAACATCGATGGTTACCCTGGTATCGAGTGATCGGTTTCACGTCGGGCGATGGAAGGGTTTGAGGTGCTGCTGTGCGGCGTAGGTGCAGTGGTGCGTCTCAGCGCTCTCCTTCGGACAAATCGACGGAGTAGCCGCTGCCACCGTGATCGCCCGAGCGGACGGCATGGCCGGCAGCCGAAGCACCATGCCGAATAGTCTCGGCACGCTTCATCCGGCGCGCCCAATCAGGCTGCCCCTCGGCCGAGGTGCTCGCGGCCCGTTCGCCCGCTTGCTCACCTCCGAAGGCAGCCGCTGCGCGACGCAAAGGACTCATGGCAGCCGAAGCGCCAGCCTCCGCGACGCCGGCAAGGCCGCCGCTTCGATAGGCGGCTGATGCTCCGCTTAGAACAGCGCCGCCACCGCGCGCGGCGCCTGCAATCGCGCCACTAGCGAGACCAGCACCACCGGCCGCTACACCAGCACCTGCCGCAACAAGCCCGCCAGCAGCCAACCCCGTTCCAATCGCCGCACCGGCGCCGAGCTGCGGTCCGCCGGATACCAGGCCGTTTGCAATACCCGGACCGAAGATGCCGAGGCCCAGCAGGGAGAGCGCCGCGAGCACTAGCGTCATTGCGTCTTCAATGGTCGGCTGAGCGCCTCGGAAACCAGAGGTGAACTGCGAGAACAGGGTCGAACCGATGCCGACGATGACAGCTAGGACCAGAACCTTTATCCCCGAAGATATTACATTGCCCAGGACCCGCTCAGCGGCAAAGGCGGTCTTGCCAAACAGACCAAATGGAATGAGCACGAAGCCGGCCAGCGTCGTAAGCTTGAACTCGATCAGGGTGACGAAAAGTTGGATCGCCAAAATGAAGAAGGCGAGCAGCACCACGACCCATGCGAATAAGAGAATGACGATCTGAACGAAATTCTCGAAAAAGCTGATGTAACCCATCAGGTTCGAGATCGAATCGAGCAGCGGTCGGCCGGCATCGAGTCCGACTTGGGCGATCTTTCCCGGCCTCAGGAAATCGGATGCGGACAGGCTTGCACCCGACGCTTTCAGCCCAAGGCCGGCGAAGCTGTCGAAAACGATGCGCGCCAGGCTGTTCCAGTTGCCGATGAGGTAGGCAAAGACGCCCACGAAGAGGGTCTTCTTGACGAGCCGCGCGATGATGTCCTCGTCAGTTCCCCAACTCCAGAACAACGCAGCGAGAGTGATGTCGATCGCGGCGAGTGTCGTCGCGAGATATCCAACGTCACTGCCCAGCAACCCGAATCCGTTATCGATATAACGCGTGAACGTTTCCAAGAACTGGTCGATGATCCCGGTACCCGTCATGGCTTGCTCGCCTCGGGTGTCGCCGGTTGCGGATGTGCTTGCGGGATCCGGCTCTGATCCTTTGGGGCGGGGGCCAGCCCTGCGGCGTAATCATTCTGGCCGGGGTCTGCTGGGCCAATTCTTTTGCCAAAGAAGCGACGCCGGTTTTCGTCCCAAATCTGCTTGCAATGCCGATAACCCGCTGTTTCCGCTGGAGTGACGCCTCGGCAGCGTGCGAGGTCGGAGCTGGCTGCATCGGTCCCTTGCTCCGCCTTCGGTGCCGACCGAGACTCGTCTAGTCCGCGCAGCTGAATCGTGCAGGCAGCGACGGCCACTAGGCCGATTGTCGTAAGCAGCGAAAGCGCCTTGAATGCCTTTACGTCGGTCATCAGTGGAACATCTGTACATTGGAGGATTGATAGCCCTGTCCTGGTGTCAGGAAGCGCTTGAGCTGCTCTCGACCCTGATCCTGGGCCGCGGCGCGCTGCGCCGCTTCGAGGCTCTGCGCCCTGCCCTGCGCCGCCACGGCCGCCGTGAGATCGGCAAGTTGTTGCGCTTGAAGCGCGAGGATCTGATTGCCAGCCTGCGTTGCTTGCAGGGCGCCGGTGGCTCCCTGGCTTGACGTCACGAGCGCGGATGTCTGGATGCGATTGGTGTCGAGGTTACCAACGATGCCGGCTTGGACGCGAAGCGCGTCTTGCGTTGCGGCATAGGAATTTTGCCATCGCGCTTGAGCGTTGGCGACCAGCAACTGGTTCGACTGGTTGCTGGTGGCTGGCGCGTAGCTGGTCGAGAAGGCGCGATCGATTTGCTGGACGTCGTAAGCGATGCGCTGGGCCTGCGCAAGCAACTGTTGGGTCCGCTGAATCGAGGATAGCAATTGCTGCAACGACGAATACGGAAGGTTCGCCAGATTCTTCGCCTGATTGATCAGCATCTGCGCCTCGTTCTGCAACGAGGTGATCTGGTTGTTGATCTGCTGGAGCTCCCGCGCGGCGGTCAGCACATTCTGAACGTAGTTGTTGGGATCGAAAACGATCAGCGCCCGTGCGGGGATCGTAACGCC
>NZ_JBXEJO010000118.1:0-17735 GCF_056837965.1 Bradyrhizobium ferriligni | reverse complement strand
GGTTGGGGTGGGGGTCTCACCCCGAATCGTATCGCGGAGGGAGCCCCCACCCGGATCGCATCTATCGATGCGATCCGGCCTCCCCCGCAAGCGGGAGAGGCGGACGGGCCACGCGGACAGATCGAATCAAGCAGACAAGATCTTCCCCTCACCGACGCTGTGGCGCGGTCGCTGTTCAAGCTGATGGCCTACAAGGACGAATATGAGGTAGCGCGGCTGCATATGCAGTCGGGCTTCCTCGACGAGCTCAGCCAGGAGTTCGATGGCGACTTCACGGTGCAATATCACCTTGCGCCGCCGTTCCTCCCGGCGCGACGTGATGCACGGGGACGGCCGAAGAAGCGCGCGTTCGGCCAATGGATCCAGACGCCGCTGCGGTTGCTCGCGGGCTTGAAAGGGCTGCGCGGTACGGCGTTCGACGTGTTCGGTTACAGCGCGGAGCGCCGCACTGAGCGCGAACTGATCACCTGGTATGAGGCGCTGATCGAAATCATGCTCGGCAAGCTCGACAAGGCACGGCTGCCCGATCTGGTCGCGCTGGCGAAGGCGCCGATGGAGATCCGCGGTTATGGGCCGGTGAAGGACGCCGCGATCGAAAAGACCAGGGCGGAGGTCGCGCGGCTCACCGCGCGACTTGCCTCCGCCCCGTCAGACCAAGGCGACGGCTCAGGCCGCCGCGCGGCGCTTGGCGGGTGATATCAGGCCGACCACGACGGTCCCGAGCACCGCCACGACGATGTTGAGCAGCAGCGCGCCGAGCCCGACATAGAAGCTGTAGCTGGAATCGCCGAGCGAGATGCTGGCGAGCGGCTTCAGCCCGTTGCTCCACGCGGTATACGTGCCCCAGCCGATGCCGACCGCCCAGCCGAGCAGCAGCCCTTCGGCGCGGAACCAGACGGTGAACAACCCGAACACGAGCGCCGGCAGCGTCTGCACGATCCAGAGGCCGCCGAGCAGTTGCAGGTCGAGCGCATATTGCGTCGGCAGGAACAGGATGAAGGCGAGCGCACCGACCTTGACCACCAGCGATGTGATCTTCGCCACCGACGCCTCACCGGCGTGCGAGATGTCCGGATTGACGTAGGACTTCCAGACATTGCGGGTGAACAGATTGGCGGCGCCGATGCTCATCACCGCCGCCGGCACCAAGGCGCCGATCGCGATCGCGGAGAACGCAAAGCCCGCGAACCACTCGGGGAACAGCGTCTTGAACAACATCGGCACCACGTCGTTCGGCGACGTCACCTTGATGTTGGCGGCATAGGCCATGTAGCCGAGCAGCGCGATCAGGCCGAGCAGCAGCGTATAGGCCGGCAGCAGTATCGCATTCTTGCGGATGGTATCCGCCGACTTCGAGGCGAAGATGCCGGTCAGCGTGTGCGGATACATGAAGGCCGCGAGCGCAGAGCCGAGCGCCAACGTCGCATAAGGCAGATACTGCGAAGGCTTCAGCGTCAGGCCGGTGGCGCCGCCCTTCGCCGTGAAGGCGTCGTTGGCGGCCGCGAACACCGCGCCATAGCCGCCGAGCTTTGCCGGCACCACGACCACGGCGGTCAGCACCACGATGTAGATCATGATGTCCTTGACGAAGGCGATCAGCGCCGGCGCGCGCAGGCCGGAGCTATAGGTATAGAGCGCGAGGATGACGAAGGCGGCGATGATCGGCAGTTCGCCGGATAGCCCCATCGCCTTGATCACGACCTCCATGCCGATCAGCTGCAGCGCGATGTAGGGCATGGTCGCGACCAGGCCGGTCAGCGCCACCGCAAGCTCGAGCGCGCGCGAGCCATAGGCGCCGTGGACGACATCGGCGGCGGTGACGTAGCCGTTCGCATGCGCCTTCTTCCACAGCACCGGCATGACCGCGAACACGAAGGGATAGACGATGATGGTGTAGGGCAGCGCGAAGAAGCCATAGGCGCCGACCGCATAGACCAGCGCCGGCACCGCGATCACGGTGTAGGCGGTGTAGAAATCGCCGCCGACCAGGAACCAGGTGATCCAGGTACCGAACTGGCGGCCGCCGAGGCCCCATTCGTCGAGATGCTCGCTGACCGGGCCGGATTTCCAGCGCGCCGCGAAGAAGCCCATCACGGTGACGAGCGCAAAGAAGAAGATGAAGACGCAGAGCGCCACCCAGGCGATGTGATCGGTCATGGCTGTCCCCTCACCGCGGCTCGTCGGCATCGGGCCGGCGGCTGCGATAGACCAGCCAGATCAGGAGCGAGGAGATCGGCACCCAGGCGAGCTGGTACCAGTAGAAGAAGGGAAAGCCGAACAGGGAGGGCTCGACGAAATTATAGAACGGCACCCACAGCAAGCCGATGAACGGCAGCAGCAACAAAATCCACATGGCCTACTCTTTGACGCAAGACACAGCTCAAGGCGGCAGGTTCCGCTGATCATGGCAGCGATCCAGGAACCGGTTCGTTGCGTCTAGAATCACGGTTACGGCAATGCGACGCAAAAAGATGTGATCGTCACCTGGCGCATGCCGCCTATTCGGCCTTGATGCCGGCGTCCTTTATCACCTTGCGCCAGCGCGCCTCCTCGCCGGCAAAGTAGCGGTCGAGCTCGGCCGGCGGTGAGGCCACCATCACGAGGCCTTCATTGACGCTGAGCTTCTTGAAGGCCTCCGCCTGCACCGCCTTGGCCGCCGACTTGTTGAGGCGGTCGATGATGTCCGGCGGCGTGTTGGCCGGCGCATAGAGGCCGTACCAGGATTCCGCGACATAGCCGGATGCGCCGGCTTCCGACACCGTCGGCAATTGCGGGAACGCGGCCGAGCGCTCGGCCGATGTCACCCCGATCGCGCGCAGCTGCCCGGCCTCGACCAGCGAGGCGCAGCTTGCCACCGTGGTGAACATCACCTGGATCTGGCCGCCCATCAGGTCGGTGATGGCGGGCGCCGCGCCCTTGTAGGGAACGGTGGTGAGATTGACCCCGGCCATGTGCTTGAACAGTTCGCCGGCGAGATGCGCCGAGGTGCCGGTGCCATAGGTGCCGTAGGACAGCTTTTCCGGATCGGCCTTCGCGGCCGCGATCAGATCGGCAATCGACTTGATCGGCGAAGCCGGATTGACCACGACGACGTTGAACGAGCGCGCCACCAGCGCCACAGGCGCAAAATCCTTGTGCGCGTCATAGGGCAGCTTGCTGTAGAGGCTCGGATTGACCGCATTGGCGAAGGTCGCCATCAGCAGCGTGTAGCCGTCGGATGGACTCGCCGCAACGCTCTGCGTGCCGATGATGGTGCCCGCCCCCGGCTTGTTCTCGATGATCACGGTGACGCCGAGATCCTTCTGCATCTCCTGCGCCAGCGTCCGCGCGACGACATCGGTGCCGCCGCCCGGCGCGAACGGCACCACGATCTTGACGATGTGATCGGGATAGGCGGCGAGCGCCGGCAGTTGCAGCAGCAGGTTTGCTGCGATCGCGAACAGGAGTGATGCGAGAAGACGAAGCGGCATGGCAGGTCCCCGGCGGCAGACGGTGCCGTCTTCATACACGCGAACGCCATGCAATGATGCGGAAGGAACGTCGCACTATTAGTCCCGTCATCCCCGCGCAAAGGCTTCGCCTTTGTCGCTGGAGGTGCGAGCGGAGCGAGCCTCGAAGGATGAACGGCCGGCAGCCGGGCCGTGCATCCTTCGAGATGCCGCTACGCGGCTCCTCAGGATGACGGTGATGAAGGGCGCACGCGTGCCATCATCGCAAGCATCCGCGCACCTTCGCTCACGAATACGGATTGATCAGCTTCTGCTGCTCGGTGGCGTGACGGACGAGGAGGTCGATGAAGGTGCGGACCTTCGCCGAGAGATGATGGCGGTGCGGATAGACCGCGTTCATCGTGAGCTCGACCGGCCGGTATTCGGGCAACAGGCGGACCAGTTGTCCCGACTCCAGCTCGTCGCGGACCAGGAAGCCGGCGGCGAGGAAGACGCCGACGCCGGCCAGCGCCGCGAGCTTCAGGGTTTCGCCGCTGTTGGAGATCAAATTTCCGGAGACCCGCACTGCGGCCGGCGTGCCCTTGCGGTCGGCGAAGCGCCACTCATCGCCATAGGGGTAATTGGCGTGACGCATGCAGTTGCGCGCGGAGAGGTCGGCCAGCAGCGTTGGCTTGCCGTGCTGCTCGATATAGCCGTGCGAGCAGCACAGCACATGGCGCCAGGTCGCGATGGTACGCACGATCAGGCTGGAGTCCGGCGGCGGCACCATGCGCACGGCGAGATCGTAATTCTCGTCGATCAGATCGGCATTGCGCTCGCCGATCGTCAGATCGACCTTGACCTCGGGATAGGTGGCGAGGAACTCGGCGACCGCGGGCGACAGGAACTGGACGAGATGGGTGTTGGTGAAGATCCGCAGCGTGCCGCGCGGCACCGATTGCTGGGCGCCCGCGATGTCGTCAGCCTGCTCGATATCGGCGAGGATCTGGACGCAGCGGTCGTAATAGGCCTGGCCGACCTCGGTGAGGCTGACCTTGCGCGTGGTGCGGTTGAGCAGCCGGGCGCCGAGCCGGTCCTCCAGCGACTGGACGTGGTTGCTCACCATGGTGGTGGACATGTTGAGCTTGCGGCCGGCGGCGGAGAAGCCGCCGGCATCCACGACCCGGACGAAGGCGGTCAGGCTGGTCAGGCGATCCATTCGGCAAGGTCCGGATTATCAGCGCTGGCTTGATAATGCTTCCAGTTTTATCGGGATTATCACAGCGGGAAGGACATTGCATCTAAGGGCCGTACTGGGCGCCCTTTCTGGAAGGACGCAACTGTTCGACCCGGAGGATGCCATGTCGACCACCACTTATGTCCCTGAACAAGCAGCCAAAATCGGCGTCCGTCCGTCGCGGAAAACGGTCAAGCGGGTGGCACTCGGACTCGTCGCGATCATCGGCGCCGCCGTGGCAGCCGACTTTGGCTACGACTACGTCACCACCGGCCGCTACCTCGAAGCCACCGACGACGCCTATGTGAAGGCGGACTCCACGATCATCGCCCCGAAGGTCTCGGGCTACATCGCCAAGGTGCTGGTCACCGACAACCAGCCGGTGAAGGCCGGCCAGCTGCTGGCCGAGATCGACGACCGCGATTACCGCACCGCGCTCGGCCAGGCCAGGGCCGATGTCGACGCCGCCACAGCCTCGGTGCGCAACCTCGATGCCCAGCTCGAATTGCAGCAGCCGGTCATCGACCAGAGCACGGCCGACGTCACCGCCGCGGAGGCCAACCTGAAATTCGCCCAGGAAGAGCAGACCCGCTACGACGGGCTGATGAAGTCCGGCTCCGGCACCATTCAGCGCGCGCAACAGACCGACGCGGCGCTGCGCGCCAACACCGCGCAATTGCAGCACGCGAAGTCGGCGCTGTCGGCGGCCCAGCGCAAGGTCGACGTGTTGACCACGCAGCGCGCCCAGGCTGTTGCCCAAGCCGACAGGGCTCGCGCGGTCGAGCAGCAGGCCGAGCTCAACCTGTCCTACGCGCGGATCACCGCGCCGGTCGACGGCACGGTCGGCGCCCGCACGCTCCGCGTCGGGCAATATGTGCAGGCCGGCACCCAGCTGATGGCGGTGGTGCCGCTGGACGCGGTCTATGTCGTCGCCAATTTCAAGGAGACGCAGCTGACCCATGTGCGCAACGGCCAGCCGGTCGAGCTCACCGTCGACAGTTTTCGCGGCACCACGCTGAAGGGTCATGTCGACAGCCTGTCGCCGGCCAGCGGCCTCGAATTCGCGCTGCTGCCGCCCGACAACGCCACCGGCAATTTCACCAAGATCGTGCAGCGCGTGCCGGTGAAGATCGTGCTCGACGATCACAGCCTCACCGGACTGCTGCGCCCGGGTATGTCGGCGATCCCGACCGTCAACACCAAGGCAACCGTGCTGGCCGAGCGTGAAGAGAAGCGGCGGCTGGCGTCGGCGACGCGGCAGCACGGCGGATAGAGACAACGGTCAACGATAAGAGCGCGAACTTTTCTCGCCTCTCCCGCCTGCGGGGGAGGCCGACGTGCGCGTAGCGCGCGGCGGGTGGGGGCTCTCTCCACGACACGACTCGCGGAGAGAGCCCCCCGCTAGCGGGAGAGGGAGCCTGACAGGCGTGCCCACCTCACGAACTGACGGCTGGCAGACGAAGGATCTGCGTCGCGCGTCGTAACAGCGCCCGATTATCAATCGCTGCCGGACAATCCTTCCACTGTTTCTCGGATTATCGAAGCCGGCTGCCTAATCCATCTTATGTGGGCCAGCAAGGACGACCCCGATGACCGCGCTCCAGCCCACCGCCAATGCAGCCGACGTTGCAAATCTCCCCGACCCCGCCACGCCGGCGACACCCGCGATCCCGACAAAGACCTGGATCGCCGTGATCGGGGCGACGCTCGGCGCGTTCATGGCGGTGCTCAACATCCAGATCGTCAACGCCTCGCTCGCCGACGTGCAGGGCGCGATCGGCGCCGGGATCGACGACGGCGGCTGGATCTCGACCTCCTATCTGATCGCCGAGATCGTGGTGATCCCGCTCTCCGGCTGGCTCGCGCAGGTGTTCTCGGTGCGCATCTATCTGCTCACCAACGCCGCCCTGTTCCTGGTGTTCTCGGCGGCATGCGCGCTGGCGCAGGACCTGCCGCAGATGATCGCGCTGCGCGCCGTGCAAGGCTTCACCGGCGGCGTGCTGATCCCGATGGCGTTCACGCTGATCATCACGCTGCTGCCGAAGGCCAAGCAGCCGATCGGGCTCGCGCTGTTCGCGCTGTCGGCGACGTTCGCGCCGGCGATCGGCCCGACCATCGGCGGCTATCTCACCGAGAACTGGGGCTGGCAGTACATCTTCTATGTCAACCTGGTGCCGGGCGCCCTGATGATCGCGATGCTCTACGTCTCGCTCGATCCGAGCCCGATGAAGCCGTCGCTGATCCGCCAGGGCGACTGGCTCGGCATCATCACCATGGCGATCGGGCTCGCCGCGCTGCAGACCGTGCTGGAGGAAGGCAACAAGGACGACTGGTTCGGCTCGCCCTTCATCGTCCGCCTGTCGGTGATCGCGGCGGTCGCGCTGGCCGCCTTCCTGATCGTCGAATTCACCGTGGAGAAGCCGCTGCTCAATCTGCGCCTGCTCGCCCGCCGCAATTTCGGCTTCGGCATGCTGGCCAACTTCCTGCTCGGCATCGCGCTGTACGGCTCGGTGTTCATCCTGCCGCAGTACCTGTCGCGCATCCAGGGCTACAATGCCGAGCAGATCGGCATGGTGCTGGCCTGGACCGGGCTGCCGCAGCTGCTGCTGATCCCGCTGGTGCCGCGGCTGATGCAGCGCTTCGACCCCCGCATCATCATCAGCGTCGGCTTCGCGCTGTTCGCCGGCTCCAACTTCATGAACATCTTCATGACCAACGACTATGCCACCGACCAGCTGTTCTGGCCCAACATCGTCCGCGCGATCGGCCAGGCCCTGGTGATGGCGCCGCTGTCGGCGGTTGCGACCGCGGGCATCGAGCTGGAGAACGCGGGTTCGGCCTCCGCGCTGTTCAACATGATGCGCAACCTCGGCGGCGCCGTCGGCATCGCCGTGCTGCAGACGCTGCTGACCAAGCGCGAGCAATATCATTCCAACGTGCTGATGCAGTCGGTCTCGCTGCTGGAACAGGCCACGCGGAACCGGATCGAGCAACTGACGCAGTATTTCATGAACCACGGCGTCGCCGACCAGGCCGCGGCCGCGCACCGCGCGATCGCGGCGATCGGCAAGGTCGTGCAGAAGCAGGCCTACATCCTCGCCTTCAGTGATACCTTCTACCTGCTCGGCATCGCGCTGATCATCGCACTCGCGGCGACACTCTTCCTGAAGAAGCCGGGCCAGCTCGCTGGCGGCGGTGCGCACTAACCCAAACCACGACCAAGGAGAACGACCATGAAGCCCCGCATGAATTTCTACCAGGCCGCACCCGAGACCATCAAAGCGCTGGTCGCGGTGGAAAACCAGATCGCTGCGAGCGGCCTCGAGCAATCGCTGATCGAGCTGGTCAAGACCCGCGCCTCGCAGATCAACGGCTGCGCCTACTGCATCAACATGCACACTGAGGATGCCCGCAAGCACGGCGAGACCGAACAGCGGCTCTATCTGCTCAACGCCTGGCGCGAGTCGCCGCTCTACAGCGAGCGCGAGCGCGCGGCGCTGGCCTGGACCGAAGCGTTGACGCTGGTTGCGGAGACGCATGCGCCCGACGCCGACTATGAAGCGGTGCGCGCCCAGTTCTCGGACAGCGAGCTCGTCAACCTGACGACGCTGATCGGCGCGATCAACGCCTGGAACCGGATCGCGATCGGCTTCCGCGCGGTGCATCCGGTGAAGGTGAAAGTGGCGGCGTGAGCAGCGCGGACGATCCATCCCCGTCATCCTGAGGAGCCTGCGCAGCAGGCGTCTCGAAGGATGCACGGCCACAGTCGGGCCGTCGACCCTTCGAGGGCCACTGAAGAAGCGGCCACCTCAGGGTGACGGTGCCAAGGCGATGCGCAGACCGTAGGTGGGTTAGCCGAAGGCGTAACCCACCATTCTCTCCGCGGTGAGCAAAGTCGGTGGGTTACGCTGCGCTAACCCACCCTACGCAGTGTCAGACCGCCGTCGCGCGGGCGAACTCGATGTAGATCTCGCGCAGGCGGTCGGTGATCGGGCCGACCTTGCCGCCTCCGACCTTCTTGCCGTCGATCGCGACCACGCCCTGCACGAAGACAGACGCGCTGGTGATGAAGGCTTCCTTGGCGGCGAGCGCTTCCTCGACCGTGAAGGCGCGCTCCTCGATGCGCAGCTGGCGCTCTTCGGCGAGCTTGACCACCGCCTTGCGGGTGCAGCCGGGCAGGATCTCGTTGCCGTTCTGCCGGGTCACGATGACATCGTCCTGGGTGACGATGAAGGACGAGGACGAGCCGCCCTCGGTGACCTTGCCGTCCTCGATCATCCAGGCTTCGCCGGCGCCGGATGCGGCCGCCGCCTGCTTGGCCAGCACCTGCGCAAGCAGCGCCACGCTCTTGATGTCGCGCCGTTCCCAGCGGATGTCGGGCACCGTGATGACGTTGATGCCGGTCTTGGCCGAGGGCGCGTTGATGATGTCCTTTTCCGAGGTGAACATCACGAGCGTCGGCTTGACGTCGGCCTTCGGGAAGGCGAAGTCGCGCCCCTTGTCGGCGCCGCGGGTGACCTCGAGATAGACCATGCCGTTGACGAGGTCGTTGCGCGCAACCAGCTCCTTCTGGATCTCCTCGATCCGCTCCAGCGTCTCCGGCAGCGCGAGTTGGATCTCGCCGACCGAGCGCCTGAGCCGCGCCAGATGCGAGGCGTTGTCGATCAGCTTGCCCTCGAGCACCGCCGCCACCTCGTAGATGCCGTCGGCGAACAGGAATCCGCGGTCGAACACCGAGACCTTGGCCTCCGAATGCGGCACGAACGAGCCGTTGACGTAAGCGATCTTTTCCACGCGAGTTCTCCTGCGGACGAAGGGGGTTTCAGGCCTTCGTATACGCAAATTGTTAACGGGGGAAAACCCTCCCGACGGCGCCCGTGAATTGCGTAAATCCACTACCGTCATCCCCGCGCAAAGGCTCCGCCTTTGCGCGGGGATGACGGGTTTGGCCGATGCGCAGCCCCTCAGTGCTGCAGGATCTTCGACAAGAACTTCTGCGCGCGGTCGCTGCGGGGCTTGCCGAAGAAGTCGGCCTTCTTGGCGTCCTCGACGATCTCGCCGCGGTCCATGAAGATGACGCGGTCGGCGACCTTGTTGGCGAAGCCCATTTCGTGGGTCACGACCATCATGGTCATGCCCTCGCCGGCGAGGTCGACCATCACGTCGAGCACCTCGCTGATCATTTCCGGGTCGAGCGCCGAGGTCGGCTCGTCGAACAGCATCGCGATCGGATCCATCGCCAGCGCCCGCGCGATCGCGACGCGCTGCTGCTGGCCGCCGGACAGCTCCGCCGGAAACTTTTTGGCATGATCCTTCAGCCCGACGCGCTCCAAAAGCTTCATGGCCTTGGCGGTGGCGTCCTCAGCCTTGCGGCCGAGCACCTTCTCCTGCGCGAGGCGGAGATTGTCGATGATCCGTAAGTGCGGAAACAGCTCGAAGTGCTGGAACACCATGCCGACGCGCGAGCGCAGCTTCGGCAGGTCGGTCTTGGGATCGTTGACCTTGACGCCGTCGAGCGTGATGTCGCCGCCCTGGATCGGCTCCAGCGCGTTGACGCATTTGATCAGGGTCGACTTGCCCGAGCCGGACGGGCCGCAGACCACCACCACCTCGCCCTTGGCGACGCTGGTGGTGCAATCCTTCAGCACCTGGAAGGACGGCCCGTACCATTTATTGACGTGGTTGATCTCGATCATGATGGCTCAACTGGTTTGTTCAGCGGACAATCGCAATGCGCGCCTGCAGGCGGCGAACGCCGTAGGACGCGATACAGGAAACGACGAAGTAGACCAGCGCGGCGAACAGGTACATTTCGACCAGGCGGCCGTCGCGTTGCGCGACCTTGCTGGCGGCGCCGAGGAAATCCGGGATCGACAGCACGTAGACCAGCGAGGTGTCCTGGAACAGCACGATGGTCTGAGTCAGCAGCACCGGCAGCATGTTGCGGAACGCCTGCGGCAGCACGACGTAGCGCATCGACTGCGCATAGGTCAGGCCGAGCGCGCTGGCCGCGGCCGGCTGGCCCTTCGAGATCGACTGGATGCCGGCGCGCATGATCTCGGAGAAATACGCCGCCTCGAACGCGATGAAGGTGATCAGCGAGGAGGCGAAGGCGCCGACCGTGATCGGCCGCGACGCACCGGTCAGCCACTGCCCGATATACGGCACCAGGAAGTAGAACCAGAAGATCACCAGCACCAGCGGCAGCGAGCGGATGAAGTCGACATAGAAGCCCGCGATGCGCCCGAGCACCTTGTAGCTCGACAGCCGCATCAGGGCGATCAGGGTGCCGAACACCAGGCCGCCGAACGCGGCGAGCGCGGTCAAGGTCAGCGTGAAGCGCATGCCCTCCAGGAACAGGTAGGGCAGCGAGCGGCGGATGACGTCGAAATCGAAACTGCCGATCATCGTCATTTGCCCGTGATGTAGCCGGGGATCGCGACATAGCGCTCGAGGAAGCGCATCGCGGTCACCACGACGAAATTGAGGAGCAGGTAGAGCACGGTCGCCGCCGTGAACGCCTCGAACACCTGGAACGAGAACTCCTGCATCGAGCGGGCCTGGCCGGTCAATTCGATCAGGCCGATCGTGATGGCGACCGCGCTGTTCTTGATGGTGTTGAGGAATTCGGAGGTCAGCGGAGGCAGGATGATGCGGAATGCCATCGGCAGCAGCACGTAGCGATAGGTCTGCACCGTGGTGAGGCCGAGTGCGGTCGAGGCCTGCTTCTGCCCGCGCGGCAGCGAGGTGATGCCGGCCTGCAATTGCACGGCGACGCGCGCCGACATGAAGAAGCCGACGCCGATCGCAGCGGTCCAGAACGGCGCATTCGGCAACTGCTTCAGCCACAGCCCGGCCGCGCGCGGCAACAGCTCGGGCAGCACGAAGAACCACAGGAACAGCTGCACCAGCAGCGGCATGTTGCGGAAGAACTCGACCCAGCAGAAGCCGATCCACGACGCGGTCCGCGACGGCAGCGTGCGCAGCACGCCGATCACCGAGCCGGACACCAGCGCGATGATCCAGGCCAGCACCGACACCTTGATGGTGACCACCAGTCCCGCCAACAACAGGTCGAGATAGGTGCCGGTCCCCATCGGGTTCGGCTCAAGGAAGATGTGCCAGTTCCAATTGTAGTTCACAGGTCCCCCACGCGGCCGCGCCGGTCACGGCATTACGCCGGCATCGCGCGCGGCGTCCATGCAAATGTCCGGCCATTCTCCTCCAAAAATGGCCGGACATGCAAACTTTCGGGACCCGCCGCCGCGAGGCGGCAGGCCATACGCAGCAACGCGATCAGTTGACCAGATACGCATCCGGATCCGGTGAATCCGACGGCTTGGCAAGCTGCTTCTTCATCTCCGGCCCGAGCGGCACGTTGAGGTTCAGGCCCTTCGGCGGGATCTTCTGGTTGAACCACTTGTCGTAGATCTTCTGGCCCTCGGCGCTGGTGTAGAGCGCGGCGGTGGCGGCGTCGACGACCTTCTTGAACGGCGCGTCGTCCTTGCGCAGCATGATGCCGTAGGGCTCGGGCTTGGAGAACGCATCCTTGGAGATCACGTAGTCATCCGGCGACTTCGAGCCGGCGACGAGGCTCGCGAGCAGGATGTCGTCCATCACGAAGGCGACCGCGCGATCGGTCTCGACCATCAGGAAGGCCTCGGCATGATCCTTGGCCGGGATGATATTGACGCTCAGCCCGCGCGCGAGGTTGGCCTCGGTCAGCTGCTTGATGTTGGTGGTGCCGGCGGTCGAGACCACCGTCTTGCCCTTCAGATCGTCGATCGAATTGATCTTGCTCGCCTTCTTGGTGACGTAGCGGCTGGCGGTCAGGAAGTGGCTGTTGGTGAAGGAGACCTGCTTCTGGCGCTCGGCATTGTTGGTGGTCGAGCCGCATTCGAGGTCGACGGTGCCGTTGGCCATCAGCGGGATACGCGTCGCCGAGGTCACCGGGTTGAGCTTGACCTCGAGCTTGTCGAGCTTCAGCTCCTTCTTCACGGCATCGACGATCTTGTAGCAGATGTCCATGGCGTAGCCGATGGGCTTCTGGTTGTCGTCGAGATAGGAGAACGGGATCGAGGAATCGCGGTAGCCGAGCGTGATCGCGCCGGTGTCCTTGATGTTCTTCAGCGTGCCGGTCAGCTCCTGGGCTTGCGCCTGGCTCGCGCCGACCGCGGCGGCGAGCGCGAGGCCGATGAGATACTTGCGTGTCATACGTCTACTCCTTGCGTGGAAACGGTCGATTTACTGTGTGAGAATATCGGCGAGGACGGGTGCGATGTAGCGGCGAAACTGTTCCGGATTCTCGCTCATCGGAAAATGACCGAGCTTCTCCATGATCGTGACGCTGGCGCCCCCTATTGCCGCTGCGGTCCGCCTCGTGTCCTCGGGCGTGCAGGAGAAATCATACTCGCCCGTGAGGAGATAGAGCTTGCATACTTTAGTCTCGATTGACGCGACCCGGCCGCGCAGGTCGCCGTCGACACGGTAGAAATACAGATCGCCCTTGAACACGCCGGGGCCGCCCTGCTTGTAGGCCCACAGCGTTTCCATCCGCGCAGGCTCCGGGCTTTGCGGGGCGATCAGCCCGGACACCAGCGCGGCGCAGACTTCGCCGCCGTGAACGTCCGGCCGGTTCAGCCAGTTGGTGTCATACCACGGCGCCTGGAAATCGGCAGCCTCGAGCCCGATCAGCGCGCGGAACTCGGCGGCATATTCGATCGCAAGGTTAAGCACGATGCGGCCGCCGATCGAGCAGCCCATCACCACAGGCTTCTCCAGCCCCAACGCCCGACAGAAGGCGCGGATGGTCTCGGTGTAGCGCGCAGTGGTGAGTTGGTATTCATCGCCGGTCCAGCTCATCGGCGGATTCGACTTGCCATGCCAGGGCATATCGAAGGCAATGATGCGGAAATTTTCGGCAAATTGCGTATCCGCGAGCAGATGGCGCCACTGCCGCGCATCTGATCCCGCGGTGTGCAGGCAGACCAGCGGAATGCCCGTGCCGTTCTCCTCGAAATAGATCCGGTGCAGCTCGCCGCCGATCTCGACGTGCACGTAGCGGCCGACCATCGGCTCGATATGACCGTTCATGATCGCGCCGCTCATGACACGGCCGCCGCGAAATGCTGCCGCGGCAGCGCCAGCAGGTCCTTGAAGTATTGCAGATGCGCCATGAAGGGATGCAGGTCGCCTTCCAGCACCGCCTCGCCGCGCTTGGTCAGCGCCAACAGATCGTGCCAACCGGGTTTTGGCTCGGCCTGCCAATAGGCGGCCCAAGCCTGCGGCGTCGCGCGATAGGAAAAGCGCCAGGAGCGCATCAGGACCGGCGACGGCGCAAGCTCGACGATGCGCCCGCTGCGGATCGCGGCATGAAACGGCCGCGCCATCGGGCCGATCAGGCAGTCGCAATCGAGCAGCCGCCCGCGCGCAACCAGCCGAGGGGCCTCGTCGAGCAATGCGGGAAGGCCGGCAAACGCCCTCGTCACAGCGTCGTCGGTGGCGTCAGGCGATGGCGTCATCTGTCGGGCGGCGTTCCTGCAGCGGGCGGCGCCATGATGACGGCAAGCGCGCAATCCCGCAAGGCGCCGATGCCCTTGGGTTCCCTTCATTATTCGCTTGACCAAACCCGGCTTGCCGGTCAGGCGCGCGCACCCCGCGCCCTCCTCGCATGTTGCCGGGAACGGCCAATCCGTCAGACCAAATGCCGATTGAATTCCGCCGCTCGGCAGGTCGCGGCAGACCAATTGTCGCAGCCGGCGCTTCGAGCGCAATTCGCGCTTCCGTTGCCCGCCCCGTTCTGTCCAATGCGCCCTCGGTCCCAGCATGACGGGGACGATCATTGCCAACACCGAACAAGACGCGGCCACGATCGAACGCGGCCACAAGGGAGAGATCGAGATGTCGCACCGCAATCGCTTGATGGTCCTGCTCGCCGCCGCCGGCATGCTGGTGTCGACAGCGGCGCACGCGCAGGATTATCCGACCAAGCCGATCACGCTGATCGTGCCGTGGCCGGCGGGCGGCTCGACCGATATCTCGATGCGCGCGATCGCCGAGAGCGCCTCCAAGGTGCTGGGCCAGCCGATCGCGGTCGACAACAAGGCGGGCGGCGGCGGCACCGTGGGCCCCGCGACGATGGCCGCCGGCGCCAAGCCCGACGGCTACACCATCGCCCAGATCCCGATCACCGTGTTCCGCCTGCCCCTGATGCAGGAAGTGTCGTGGGATCCGGCGAAGGATTTCTCCTACATCATTCACCTCACCGGCTACACCTTCGGCGTCACCACCAACGCGGAGTCGCAGTTCAAGACCTGGCAGGACGTGGTCGATTTCGCCAAGAAGAACCCGGGCAAGGTGACCTATGCGACGCCCGGCACCGGCACCTCGCTGCATGTCGGCATGGAGCAGATCGCGCTGATGGCCGGGATCAAGTTGACCCAGGTGCCGTTCAAGGGAGGCGCCGAGACCAATGCCGCCGTGCTCGGCCAGCACACCATGCTGCAGGCGGATTCCACCGGCTGGCGGCCGCTGGTCGATGCCGGCAAGCTCCGTCTGTTGATGGTGTGGACCGGCGCGCGCTCGCCGAACTATCCCGACGTGCCGACGCTGAAGGAGCTCGGCTACCCCATGGTCTACGACTCGCCGTTCGGCATCGCCGGCCCCAAGGGCATGGACCCCAAGATCGTCGCCAAGCTGCACGACGCCTTCAAGAAGGCGATCGAGGACCCGGCGGTGATCGCGACCCTCGCCAAATACGACATGGTGCCGAACTACAAGAACACCGAGGACTACAAGAAGTTCGTGGGCGAGGTCACCGAGTCCGAGCGCAAGGTGATCGACACGCTCGGGCTGGCCAAGAAGTAGAGTTTAAGTCGCCACAAGCGCCGTCGTCATCCTGAGGTGCGAGCCGCCCTTGCGGCTCGCCTCGAAGGATGGAGCGGGGCACCGTCGCCCTTCGAGGGCGTCGCTTCGCGCCGCCACCTCAGGGTGACGGTGGTCTAAGGGCTCTTTCAAATGAATGACAACACCAACGTCAAATTCCGCCTCAACAACTCCGAGCTCTGGGGCGGGCTGATCGGGCTCGGGCTCGGCGCCTTCGTGATCTGGTCGGGCCTCAAGCTGAAGCTCGGCACCATCAACGATCCCGGCTCCGGCTACGTGCTGTTCTATACCGGCATCCTGATGTGCGTGTTCGCGGCCTCGATCATCATCGCGGCGGTCACCGAGGGCGGCCCGACCTTCGCCTCGCGCTGGGAGAATGCGCGCTGGGGCAAGCCGGTGCTGGTCATCGTCTGCCTCACCGCGTTCGCCTTTGCGCTGGAGCCGCTCGGCTTCCTGCTGTCGGCGATCCCGCTGATGCTGTTGCTGCTCCGCGTGATCGATCCGGTGCGCTGGTCGCTGGCGATCCCGCTGTCCATCCTTGCCCCGCTCGGGATGTGGTGGGTGCTGAAGCACCTGCTCGCGATCCAGCTGCCGAGCGGCCTGTTCGAGATCGGTTGAGCGCCCATGGATACTCTCGTCAACGTCGCCCACGGCCTCGGCGTCGCGGTGCTGCCGATCAACCTGCTCTACTGCTTCATCGGCGTGTTCATCGGCACGCTGGTCGGCGTGCTGCCCGGCATCGGCCCGATCTCGGCGATGTCGCTGCTGCTGCCGGTGACGCTGTCCGGCACGCCGGAATCCGGCATCATCATGATGGCCGGCATCTATTACGGCTCGATGTATGGCGGCTCGACCACCTCGATCCTGGTCAACATCCCCGGCGAAGCGGCTTCCGTCGTCACCTGCATCGACGGCCACCAGATGGCCAAGCAGGGCCGCGCCGGCCCCGCGCTCGGCATCTCCGCCTTCGGCTCGTTCATCGCCGGCACCTTCGCGCTGATCGCCCTGATGCTGGTGGCGCCGTCACTCGCCAGCGTCGCGATCGCGTTCGGGCCGGCCGAATATTTCAGCCTGATGGTGCTCGGCCTCGTGGTGCTGACCTTCCTCACCCAGGGCTCGATGGCCAAGGCGCTGTTGATGGCCTGCATCGGCGTCGTGCTCGGCCTGGTCGGGCTCGACAGCATCACGGCGCAGCCGCGGCTGACCTTCGGCCGCCTCGAGTTGATCGACGGCATCGGCCTCGTGCCGGTCGTGATGGGCCTGTTCGGCGTCGCCGAGGTGCTGCTCAACACCGAGCAGGCGATCAAGCGCGACATCATCAAGACCAGGATCAACCAATTGCTGCCGAGCAAGGAGGACTGGAAGGCCAGCGCCGGGCCGGTGGCGCGCGGCACCGTGCTCGGCTTCTTCCTCGGCATCCTGCCCGGCGGCGGCGCCGTGGTGGCATCGTTCGCGTCCTACGCGCTGGAGAAGCGGCTCTCGAAGCATCCGGAGCGCTTCGGCCACGGTGCGATCGAGGGCGTCGCGGGGCCGGAATCGGCGAACAATTCCGCGGCCGGCGGCGCCTTCATTCCGCTGATGACGCTCGGCATCCCGCCGAATGTGGTGATGGCGCTGCTGCTCGGCGCCTTCGTGATCCACGGCCTGCAGCCGGGACCGCTGATGATCTCGCAGAACCCGACGCTGTTCTGGGGCATCGTCGCCAGCATGTATATCGGCAATTTGATGCTCTTGGTGCTCAACCTGCCGATGATCGGCATGTGGGTGCAGCTGCTGCGGCTGCCCTACAACGTGCTGTTCCCGCTGATCATCCTGTTCACGATCATCGGCGTCTACTGCTCCAGCAACAACGTGTTCGACGTCCACGTCATGATCGCGTTCGGCGTGATCGGCTATTTCATGCGCAAGCTCGGCTACGAGCCGGCGCCGCTGGTGCTGGCCTTCGTGCTCGGGCCGATGCTGGAGAACAACCTGCGCAAGTCGCTGATCCTCTCGCAGGGCGATCTCATGACCTTCGTGGAGCGGCCGATCTCGGCGATCTGCCTCGCCTTCGCGCTGGTGCTGCTGGTCGGCCCGCTGTTGCCCTCGCTGCGCAAGAAGCGCGAGCTGGTGGCGCTGGATGAGGGGGCTTAGGGCGCCATAGCCGCATTGGGGCTGTACCCCCTCTGTCTCTTATACACCTCTCC
>NZ_JBXEJO010000117.1:0-18193 GCF_056837965.1 Bradyrhizobium ferriligni | reverse complement strand
GGGTTGGGTGGGGGTCTGCCGCTTGCTCCGTGTTCGCGGCTTGACCCCCGCCCGTCGCGCTCAGGGAACGCAATGCGTTCCCGAGCGCGCCGACCTCCCCCTTTCAGGAGGAGGTGAAGATCACGCGCCCGGCAGGTCGAGGATGCGCTTGGCGACGATGCCGAGCATCACCTCCGAGGTGCCGCCCTCGATCGAATTGGCCTTGGTGCGCAGCCAGGCACGCGGGCGGGCGCCGCCCCTGGAACGGTCGCTCTCCCATTCCAGCGCGTCGATGCCGCCGGCCGACATCAGGATCTCGTAGCGGCGCTTGTTGAGCTCGGTGCCGTAATATTTCATCGCCGAGGAGAACGCCGGATGCGATTGCCCGGCCTTGGCGAGATCGACCGCGCGCTCGGCCGCGGCGGCGAGCGCGGCCTCGTCGACCTCGAAGCTCGCGATCTGGCTGCGCAGCTGCGCGTCATCGAGCTTGCCTTGCGCGTCCGCACCCACCGAGTCGGCAGCGATCTGGCCGAGCGGACGGCCGACGCCGCGCTCGCCCATGCCGGAGATCATCGCGCGCTCGTGCTGCAGCAGGTATTTCGCGACATCCCAGCCGCGATTGACGGTGCCGACGACATGCGACTTCGGCACGCGGACATTGTCGAAGAAGGTCTCGCAGAACGGCGAGTAGCCCGAGATCAGGAGGATCGGTTTTGTGGACACGCCCTTCGAGGTCATGTCGAACAGGATGAAGCTGATGCCGTCATGTTTCTTGGCCGCCGGATCGGTGCGCACCAGGCAGAAGATCCAGTCGGCGTAGTTGGCGTAGGACGTCCAGATCTTCTGGCCGTTGATGATATAGTCGTCGCCGTCGCCGACCGCGCGGGTCTGCAGCGAGGCGAGGTCGGAGCCGGCGTTCGGCTCGGAATAGCCCTGGCACCAGCGGATCAGGCCCGCGGTGATCTTCGGCAGATGCTCCTTTTTCTGCTCCTCGGTGCCGTATTTCAGCAGCGCCGGTCCGAGCATCGAGATGCCGAACGAGGTCAGCGGCTGACGCGCGCCGATCGCAGCCATCTCCTGGCGCACGATCTTGGCCTCCTCGCCGTCGAGGCCTCCGCCGCCATATTCCTTCGGCCAATGCGGCACGGTCCAGCCCTTGTCGCGCATCCGCTCGAACCAGACGCGCTGCGCTTCGGACGAGAATTTCGTGTTGCGGCCACCCCAGAAGGTATCGCCATCCGAGGTCATCGGCTTGCGCATCTCCGCCGGGCAGTTCTGCTCCAGCCAGGCGCGGGTCTCCGCGCGGAATTTCTCGAGGTCGGCCATGGTGCGTTTCCAGTCAAAAAATCGTCGAATTGGATTCGACCTTAGACCTACGCAGCCGCCGAATTCAATATGCCTCGCGGCCGCGCCATGCTCTGGCGTCGCTACTCACTGCGCGCGATCGGGTGTATCGCCGAGATGGGGTAACGCTTGAAAAACAAGAGGAAACGGACATGCGGCTGAAGCTGCTTTCGCCTAGCGAAATGAACGCCGCCCAGAAAGAAACCTACGACGAGTCGATCGCCGGCAAGCGCGGCGCGCCACCGGCGCCGATGATGGCCTGGCTGAACAGCCCGGAGATGGCACGGCATGCCACGCGGCTCGGCGAGGTGCTGCGCTTCGACACGATCTTCCCGCCAAAACTGTCGGAGATCGCGATCCTCGTCACCGCCCGGCACTGGACCGCGCATTACGAATGGTATGCCCACAAGCGCCTGGCACTGAAGGGCGGCCTCGATCCGAAGATCATCGAGGACATTCGCGTGCGCCGGACGCCAACCTTCGACGATCCCAAGGCCAGGGTGATCTACGACGTCGCCAAGGCACTGCACGAAGGTCACGGCCTGCCGAAGGCATTGTATGACGAGGCGATCGAGGTGCTGAGCCAACGCGGCCTGGTCGAGGTGATCGGCCTCTGCGGCTACTACACCATGGTGTCGATGACGCTGAACACGTTCGAGTTCCAGCTGCCCGGCGGCGAGCTGTCGGAGCTCTGCTAGGCCTGGCGACCGTGGCGCCTTTCGGAAACCTTGCGTTTCCGGATCGATCGCTCCGGCGTCGGCAAATCCGGACTATATCAGGCGGCGAACCTCGCCCCTGATGGCAGGGGCATTGACGTCAACGGAGTCCGCTCATGCCAGAGAATCCCCCCATCATCGCCGGCACGCGGATCGGGCATGTCCATCTCAAGGTGGCCGATCTCGAGCGCGCGCTCGGCTTCTATTGCGGCGTGCTCGGCTTCGAGTTGCAGCAGCGGCTGGGCGCGGACGCGGCCTTCATCTCGGCCGGCGGCTATCACCACCACATCGGCCTCAACACCTGGGAAAGCAAGGGCGGCCATCCGCCGCCGCCGGGCACCACCGGCCTGTTCCACACCGCCATCCTCTATCCGACCCGCCCGGCGCTCGCCGACGCGCTGCACCGGGTGCTGTCGGCCGGCATCGAGCTCGACGGCGCCAGCGACCACGGCGTCAGCCAGGCGCTGTACTTGCGCGATCCCGATGAGAACGGCGTCGAGCTCTATTGGGATCGCCCCGAGGCCGAATGGCCGCGCAGCGCGGACGGCAAGCTCGCGATGTTCACGCGACGGCTGGACCTCGAGGATCTCTTGAAGCAGCGGGCGGCATAATTCCGTAGCCCGGAAGGAGCTTGTAGCCCGGATGAAGCGCAGCGAAATCCGGGGTTCGCGCCATAAGGTGATGCTGTCCCCGGATTGCGCTTCGCTTCATCCGGGCTACGGGTTCTACAGGTCTTTATTCCCCTTCCCCCGAAAGGGGGAAGGTCGGGATGGGGGTCAGCCGCAGGCTCTGCTGCAAGTGGAGAGAGCAGATCCCCACCCGCTTTGCTCTGCGAGCAAAGCGACCTCCCCTTTTCAAGGGGAGGTGAAGAGGTAGCCCGGATGGAGCCAACGGGCCGCGCGAACGCGCGCCCGATGACAGGCTCCGCGAAATTCCAGGAAACCTGCGTATGTGGAGACGGTCCCCGGATTGCACTTCGCTTCATCCGGGCTACGGGTTCAGGAGCAGGTGAGCGAGCCGGCCGGCCGCATAGAGCCCAACACCAAACACCGTATGCGTCACGACGCTTTGCAGCCGCGCCGACCACGGACGGGGCGTGCGGCTCGCGGCGATGCCGGCGCCCATCGCGGGCTGCATCACCAGGAACGGCGCGGCCACGCTGCCGATCCCGACCATCAGGGCCGGAGCGATGGTGGGCTGCCGCACCAATCGAGGCCGAAGATCGCAAGCAGCACGCCGGCAAAGCCGATCCCGATCAGATAATGCGCGACCCATCCGATGACCCGTTCGCCCGCGACCTGCGGTGACGCGGCGATGCGGTCGTGGCGCAGGCGCCCGCATACGAGATGGCCGAGCCAGCGGCCGACCAGGGCATAGTCCAGCGACGGGATGCCAAGCAGGCGCTTTCGGACCATCCCCCAGATGTCCATCACGACGGTCGCGCCGATCCCGATCAGCACCGCGCTCGCCACAAATTCCGCGGCTTCAACCACGCGCGGCCTCCGCCGGTGCTCGTGCCGCGACCATCCAGCAGGCGGCGGTGAAGCGAATCTCGGTTCCATGGATGTAGCGATCGAACGCGCCGCGCACGGTCTCGATCACCTGCGTGCGACGCGGCTCCTCCATCGCCTGCAGCATCGTCCCGACCGGGCCGAGCCAACTCACATAGCGGGTCAGCTCCGATGCCGGAAAGCTGAGGGCGACATCGACCGGATCGATCGCGATCGCCTCCCAGCCGCTATCATCCAGGATAGCTTCGACCTGCTTCCGGTCGGCGAAGCCGAACTGCCCCGGCGCATCGGGACGCCGTGCCGGAAGATCCGGCAGCAACGGCTTTGCCGCCTGTTCCGCCGTCGTCATGAACGGGTTCTCGGCGGCGCCGCGCCACGCGATGAAGCGGAGCGCAGCACCCGGCCGGGCCGCGCGGCGCAGATTGGCGAAAGCCTGCACCGGATCGGCAAAGAACATCACGCCGAGGCGCGAGATGATCATGTCGAAACTCGCGGGCGCGAACGGACAGGACTGCGCGTCGGCGCAGATGAAGCTGACCGGCCGCCCTTCCCGCTCCGCACGGGCGCGCGCCGCCGCGATCATCGGCTCGGAAATGTCGATGCCGGTGCAATGCCCTTGCCGGCCGAGCACGCGGGCAACAGCGAAAGTCGTGGCGCCGGTGCCGCAACCGATATCGAGCACGCGGCTGGCCGCGGCATCGGACACTGCTCGGACGAGCAGCTCTTCGAGCGGCTTGAACATCCCTTCGAGCACGTCGCGCGTCTCGACCCAGGCGCGGCCTGCGGCGCCGTTCCAGAGTTTGACCTGCTCGTCGTCGACTTGCGCTGCGACACCCATGATTCTCGTCCTTCTTGATGCTTGCCGCGGGCAAGCGATAGGCTGGATACTGCCAGTTCAAGTGAACTTGAGGTCAAGGGCCATGCGGGACATCGATATCGCGGAAGTGGCGGAGCTGTCGGGCGTGCGCGCCTCGACCTTGCGCTTCTATGAGGAGAAAGGGCTGATCGCCTCGCATGGCCGGCGCGGGTTGCGCCGCCTGTTCGATCCGGCTGTGCTCGACCGGCTGGCGCTGATCGCGCTCGGGCGCGCCTCCGGCTTCTCGCTCGACGAGATCGCGAGAATGTTCGCGCCCGATGGAAGACCGCGCATCGACCGGAAAATGCTCTCTGCCAAGGCCGACGAGCTCGACCGCACCATCCGCAGGCTCAACGCGATGCGCGACGGCCTGCGCCACGCCGCCGTCTGCCCGGCTCCGAGCCACATGGAATGCCCGACCTTCCGCCGCCTGCTCCGCGTCGCGGCAGCCGGCAAGATCAGCGAGCCGAAGAAGGTGCGGAAGTCACGCCGCAAGTCGTAGATCGTAGCCCGGATGAGCGAAGCGCGGCGGTCGCAGAGGAAATCGTAGCCCGGATGAGCGAAGCGACATCCGGGGTCTTGCGCAAGCTGATAGACCGGTCCCGGATATCGCTTCGCTCATCCGGGCTACAATCTACTTTCCTCTCGCCATGATCGTCACCGCCGCGATCAGCTCCAGGCCAATGCAGCCGTAGAACGGCAGTGCGTAGCTGCCCGAGAGATCGTGCAGCAGCCCGACCACGCCGGGGCCGAAGGCGTAGGTGATCTGGTTGATCGCGGTGATCAGGCTGACCAGCACGCCGAACGCACGCGGATCGAACTCGCGCTGCACGATCAGCGCCGGCAGCGTGATCAGATTGCCGACCGAGAAGCCGAACAGCGCGCAGGCGGCGATCTGCGCCACGTCATTGTGCACATTGATGATGACGGCCAGCGCGACCGCCTGGCTGACAAAGGACAGCGCCGATGCCAGCCGCTGGTTGAGCCGGTCGATCACGAAGGAGAACGAGACGCGCCCGACCACGGCCATCGCGGTCAAGAGCGCCATCGCCACCGTCGCGCGCTCGCGGCCGATCACCTGATCGAGATAGGCGATCAGATGCACGATGAAGCCGACCTGGGCGAACAGCACCAGCGCGAAGGCAATCGAGACCGAGAGGAAGCGGATGTCGCGCAGCGCCCGCGCGCGCACCTGGGTCGCCGATGGCGCGTCGGCCGCCGCGGCCGTGACCGCGTGCAGATGCGCCGGCGGCCGCCCGACAAAGATCAGGATGACAGGCACCATCACCACGATCAGCAGCCCCGCGGCCGCGATCATCGCGCCGGAGAAGCCGAAAGCGCCGATCCCCGCCACCAGCAGCGGCACGCCGACGATGCCGCCGAAGCTCGCGCCGTTCAGCGCCAGGCTGATCGCCATGCCGCGCTTCTTGTCGAACCACAGGCCGAGCGTGTTGGTGATGATGCCGAGGCTGGTGCCCGCCCAGCCGAACGCCAGCAGCGCATCGGCAAGATAGAGCTGCCAGGGCTCGCGCACCTCGCCGATCGCAACCGCCGCGATCGCCATCGCGAAGGTGCCGGCGATCAGGCAGCTGCGCGCGCCGAACGCCTTGATCGCCTCGCTGACGAAGGCGACCAGCGCGGCGCCGAACAGATAGAAGAAGGTCGTGCCCGACGAGATCAGCGACGCCGGCCAGCCGTGCAGCCGCTGCAGCTCGGCGACATAGACGCTCTGGCCGTAGAAGCCCAGTCCCCAGCCGAAGGTCGCAAGCAGGAAGCAGACGACGACGATGCGCCAGCCCTCATAACCAAGCGAGGATTCATCAGGGAGCGTGGCTGAGGATGCGTCCATTTCTTGCTCTTGCTTCTCACATCGTCATGGCCGGACTGATCCGATCCCATGATGTGAACAGCGTTGCAAGCGGATCATTTCGAAGCTGATCGAAGTGTCAGCAACTGGCAGCAGGAATTAGATGCTTTCTTCCACCGCGCGCAATTTCGTGCGTCGCTTGGCGAATGAAGCGAACGAGAGCACGGCGAGGCCGAGCAGCACAGGCGGGAACACCACCCAGTTGACGGCATTCCAGCCGTAATGCGCGAGCAACTGGCCCGACGAGAACGAGCCGATCGCCATCATGCCGAACACGAGGAAATCGTTGAACGCCTGCACCTTGTTGCGTTCCTGCGGCCGGTGCGTCTCCAGCACCAGCGCGGAGGCGCCAACAAAGGCGAAATTCCAGCCGATCCCGAGCACGAACAGCGTCGCCCAGAAGTGCGGCGCGGTGACGCCTGACAATCCGATCATCGCGGCCACCGCCTCCAGCGCCAGCCCGAGCGCGACGATAACGGGCGCGCCGAACCGCGCGATCAGCGAGCCCGTGAAGAAGCTCGGGCCGTACATCGCAACGATGTGCCACTGAATGCCGAAATTGGAATCGCTGACCGACAGCCCGCACATCTTCATGGCGAGCGGCGCCGAGGTCATCACCAGATTCATCATCGGATAGGCGATCACGCCGCACAGCGCCGCGGCAATGAAGCGCGGCTGCCTGGCGATCTCGACAAGCGGGCGGCCGCCATGCAGGTCCGCGGCCGCAGGCTTCGGCGCGTCGACGCCCGAGAGCACCGCCATCGCCACCAGCGCGACCAGCGCCTGCATCACGAAGGAGAACGCGAACAGATAGGGCGGCCAGATGTCCATGGTCCATTGCACGAGCTGCGGCCCGAGGACGCCGGCGAACACGCCGCCGGCCATCACCCAGGACACCGCCTTGGGCCGGAACGCGACACTGGCGCCATCGGCGGCGGCAAAGCGGTAGGACTGCGCGACGGCGCCGTAGAGCCCGCCGAGGAAGGTCGCGCCGCAGAACAGCCAGAACGATGAGTGCAGGATCGCCCAGGCGCCGAGCGCGCCGGTGAGCGTGCCGCAGAAGGTGCCGATGATGAAGGCGACGCGCCTGCCATAGGCGCGCGAGATCGCGCCGGTCGGCAGCGTGCCGGCGGCAAGCCCCAGCACATACATCGAGAGCGGCACCGTCGCGAGCGAGACGTCGGGCGCCAGCGTCGCGCCGACGATCGAGCCGGTAGCGAAGATCACCGCCGAATTGGCGCCGGTCAGCGCCTGCGCCGCCGCAAGCCGCCACACATTGCTGCGCGCCCGCGCGTCGTCGCTCGCCTCATCCGCAGCCGTCACATCAATCATCGGTAGTCCCGCCTCGAAGCCCCGGCGGGAGCCTCCAATCGGGCGCACTATGGAGAGCGGGTCGAGGCCGATCAACCGGCGCAAACGGACCGAGGCCATGCGGGAGGCGCACAAGGGTTGGCCCTGCTCTCATGTCGAACAGGCTTGGCGCCTCTATTAATCCCGTCATCCTGAGGAGCCCGCGCAGCGGGCGTCTCGAAGGATGCACGGCCACGGTCGGGGCCGTCGACCCTTCGAGACGGCCGCTGCGCGGCCTCCTCAGGGTGACGGTGAGAAAGCTGCCGCTCGACGATCGATCGCCTACCGCACAGGCTTCTTGCCGTGCCGCTTCTCGGCGCGCAGCGCGCCGGTCTTGTGGACCTTGGAGCGCGGCCCGACGAGGTGCGGCTTGTGAACGTGCCATTCAAGCGCAAGCGTCGCGGCGAAACCGAAAAAGCTGGAGCGGCTCATGCCGAGTCCGGCTGCGTGCTTGTCGATCCGTGTGATGAGGCTCTTCGGCAAATAGACGTTGACGCGCTCAGACGGGTCGGGCGGATCGACGCCAACCATGAAGAAAGCGGCGACGTCCGAGCCCTTCGGCGCCACGATGCGCTCGATTGGGGTCGGCTCCGGCAATGGCTTGCCCTGCTCGACCCAACCGTCGACGGTCTGCGCCAGCGTGTGCTCGGCGCGCTCGATCGCGTCTTCCTGCGATCGTCCCGCGGCGACGCAGCCGGGAAAATCCGGAAACCACGCCCCGAATGCGCCGCGCGGCCCGCGCTCCAGCACGGCCGGATAAAGCCGTCTCTTCATTCTGGCCTCCGTCATCGGAGTATGCTATTTCACACACCTCGGTGTGTCAAATCACACAACACGCGACATCGTGGGAGCGCGCGGCAATGGACCCGCAAGCCGAACTCCGCATCATCCGCGCGGCCTATGCCAAGCAGATCCTGGCTGCCGCCAACACTATCAATCCGCGGCTGACGGAGGCCTTCGCCGCCATTCCCCGCGAGGACTTCGTCGGCCCGGGACCATGGATGATGCTGCGCTGGTGGAGCCGCGACTATGCGCCGACGCCCGATGCCGACCCGGTCTATCTCTACACCAACGATCTCGTCGCCTTGCGCCCCGAGCGGCGTCTCAACAACGGCCAGCCGTCGCTGCATGCCTATCTCATGCACCAGGCCGCGGCCGCCGCCGGCGAGCACGTAGTGCATGTCGGCACGGGCACAGGGTATTACACGGCGATCCTCGCGCATCTGGTCGGACCGTCCGGCCGCGTGACCGGCATCGAATACGATCCGGACCTTGCGGCGGACGCTCGCGCCAATCTCGCCGCTTACACAAATGTCGAGATCGTCCAGGGCGACGGCACGATTGCGCCGTTCGAGTCCGCCGACGTGATCTATGTCAACGCCGGCTGCACCCGGCCTGCCGCGCGATGGCTCGACGGGCTCGCCGCCGGCGGCCGCCTGATCCTGCCGCTGACGTCGGATGAGGGATTCAAGGGTGGCGCGCCGGAGCAGGTGGCGCGCTCCGGCGCCGTGTTCCGGATCCGGCGCGAGGGCGAAGAGTACCAAGCGGACTGGATATCACCGGTTGCGATCATTCCCTGCGACGGCGGCCGGGACGAGACGTCCGAAAAAACGCTCGCCGAAGCCTTCGCCCGCGGCGGCTGGCAGAAGGTGACCCGGCTCTACCGAGACGCCGGGATCCCCGACGAACGTTGCTGGCTGCGCGGGCCTGGCTGGTGCCTGGCTTACGACTGATCCCGCTTCCCTCTCGCGTGAATATTCGGATCACGCTGTTGGCCGGCCATTTGAAGATGCCAGAGAGCTTCAGGTCGACGCTTTCCGCTAACGTCTCGAGCTTGCCATGTAGAGCACTGCGCTCCCTAAGTTAACCTGCTGACAAAAGCCATTCCTTCGCGACCGCGGTCACTAAACCGCTCTCCAAACGACGAGCACGATAGGCTTCAACGAGTCCCTCCTCCGTGCCCAGTCGCTTTACATTCGTTGCGATCTCGCTGCTGATCAGCCTTGTGAGTCTTTCGTATGCCTCTGATTGGCCCACGTCGCCTAAGTCTCCCGCGGTAAGAATGACCTCCCTATGCTGAGGAAACAGCCTTTCGAGCCTAAAATACAGATGCGCCTGCTCAATGCGATTGGGCTCTTCTATCCCTACCCGAGTGAGCCAAAAACCGACATTGACGAACCACTGATCGCCAAAGCCCTTCTGAACTCCTATGAGCGTGACCATTTGGTCATTCGAAACACGCAGCAGGCCTCGACCCAGCACGAAACCCTGCTGTAACAGTACTTTGAACAGACCCTTCTTGAATGCAGTCCGGCTCATTAATTTCCGCCCGATAGACATCGATGACCGAGATCCGGGTCTCGGCGCTCATCGACCCGCGCCCCTGGTAGGAGCCATCCCCACTGTACGAATCCCCGGTGGCCTCCCGCAAGCGAAAGAGGGTGCGCACTTTCATCGCGGTTGTGTCCGCGCAAACATCAGGATCATGTTGTTGGCCGGCATCTCAAACGTACGAGCGAGCTTGAGCCCGACTCTCTCCGCAAGCGTCTCGAGATCGGCGATATCGCGCACCCCCCACTCGGCGTCGCGCTCGCGCAACGACGTGTCGAACACGGCATTGCTGAGCGCGGTGTGCTTGCCGCCGCGCTTGAACGGGCCGTAGAGCAACAGCCGGCCGTCGGCGCGCAGGTGCCGCGCGGCGCCGGCGAACAGGCCCTCGGCGACGCGCCACGGCGCGATGTGGATCACATTGGCGCAGAAGATCGCGAGCAGATTGTCCGGACCTTTGCCGTGCGACGGCACGGGCGACCAGGCGGGATCGGACAGATCGATCGGCTGCGGCGGCCCAATGTTGGCAAGGGCGGCATGCGCGCGCCAGGCCTCGATGCTGCGCAGGTGCGCCGCATGGAGGTCGCTCGGCCACCAGGTGATGTTGGGCGTCTGAGCGGCGAAATAGACGACATGCTGGCCGGTGCCGCTGCCGACTTCCAGCACGTCGCCGGATTGGCCGGCGAGATAGTCCTTCAGGACGGTCCAGATCGGCTGATGGTTGCGATGGAACGCCGGCGCATCGAGCCGCCCGTCCGCCTCGACCGGTTGGCCGTCCTTGCCGAACTCCGCCACGAATTCCGCCACCGCGCTTCTCCTGTTAGCCGTATGTAGATCAGACTGCTCCTACCGGCAAAGCCGGAACCGGCTCGCGGACACCGCCTGATCCGTCATCCTGAGGCGCGAGCCCTTGCGAGCCTCGAAGGATGAACCGGCCACAGTCGGGCCGTGCACCCTTCGAGGCTCGCTCCGCTCGCACCTCAGGGTGACGGGCATGACTTTGTGCATTCCAACGACCGTTAACCGCCCTTGCCTTCCCGACGATTCTCCACATTGCCAGCCGATGGCCTTTGTGCTTTCCACTCTTTATATTGCGATGGGATCATCGAGATTGAAGCCCGGGAAACGTCCTTGATCGCCACTTTCTCCAAGCCAGCCTTCGTCCTGGCGCTGCTGGCAGGCACCGCCATGGCCGCGCCCGCGCAGGCCCAATCCGCCGCCGAGGGACAGAAGCTCGCCTTCGACCGCGGCAAGGGCAATTGCCTGACCTGCCACGTCATCAAGGGCGGCGACCTGCCCGGCACGATCGGCCCCGAGCTGACCGGCCTCAAGGCCAAATACAGCCGCGACGAGCTGATCGCGATCGTGACCGACGAGACCAGGCGCAATCCGCAGACGGTGATGCCGCCGTTCGGCCGAAACCGGATTTTGAGCGAGAAGGAAATCGACGCGGTGGTGGACTTCCTGCAGACGCTGTGACGCCGCGACCGTCGCTTGAGGAGATTTTTTTCGATGAACATCACGACCAGCGAATTTTCTAGAGCGCGCCGGATGGTGCTGAAGGGCGCCGGCATCGCCGCGCTGATCGGCCTCGGGGTCATTCCGTTCGACGTTCCGCAGGCACTCGCCGCCGCCAACGACAAATATCCCGAAGACGCATTCAAGCAGAAGACCGAGGCCGACGCGATCAAGGCGCTCTATGGCAAGACCGCCGAGCCATCGGACAAGGTCAAGATGGACGCGCCGGAGATCGCCGAGAACGGCGCGGTGGTGCCGATCTCCGCCACCACGACGCTGGCCGATGTCACCTCGATCTCGTTTCTGGTGAGCGAGAACCCGATCTCGCTGGTGGCGTCGTACAAGATTCCGGCCGGCACGCTGCCGACCGTCGCCAACCGCATCAAGATGGCCAAGACCAGCAATGTCACCGTGATCGTCGAGGCCGGCGGCAAGCTCTACAGCGCCAAGAAGGAAATCAAGGTCACCGTCGGCGGCTGCGGCGGCTGAGTTCAATCAAGGGACAAACCGATGGCATCGAGCATTCGCGTGCGCGCCACGTCAAACGGCGACACCACCGAGGTGCAGGCGCTGATCCAGCACCCGATGGATTCCGGCTTCGTCAAGGACGCCAAGGGCGAGATCATTCCGCCGCATTTCATCCAGCAGCTCACCTTCGAATATGACGGCAAGCCGGTGTTCGTCGCCGACTGGGGCGGCGGCGTCTCCAAGGATCCCTATGTCAAGTTCGCCTTCAAGGGCGGCAAGAAGGGCGACGATCTGAAGGTCAGCTGGGTCGACAACAAGGGCGCGACCGACACCACCACGGCGAAGATTCAATGACGCGACGCCTCGCAATTCGCGCAACAATAGCCACGCTCGCGCTCGGCTTGCTGGCGTGCGCACCAGCGCGCGCGGCCGACGTCGTCGATCCCGCCGCCGACAAGGCGGCGTTCCAGAAATTCTTCACCAGCAAATTCCCCAAGCTGAAGCTCGAGGATTTCGTCAACGGTCCCTATTCGATGAATGAGGACCTGCACAGGCAATGGGAGGAGAAGGAGCAGTTTCCGCCCTACGAGTTCTCGCTCGAAGCCGGCAAGGAGATGTTCGCAACGCCGTTCAAGAACGGCAAGACCTACGCCGACTGCTTCCCGAACAAGGGCATCGGCATCCGCCAGAACTATCCTTATTTCGACGAGAAGGAAGGCAAGGTCGTCACGCTCGAGCTCGCGCTCAACCGCTGCCGCGAAGCCAATGGCGAGGCGCCGTTCTCCTATGTGAAGGACGACATGGCGGCGCTCACCGCCTACATGGCCTTCACCTCGCGCGGCAAGCCGATGGACATCAAGATTCCGAACGATCCGCGCGCGCTGGAGGCCTATCAGAAGGGCAAGGAGTATTTCTACACTCGCCGCGGCCAGCTCAATTTCTCCTGCGCGACCTGCCACATCCAGAGCCCGGGCGAGCGGATCCGCGCCGAGGTGCTGGCGCCGGCGCTCGGCATCCTGAACGCGATGCCGATCTACCGCTCGGAATGGAGCGGCATGGGCACCACCAGCCGCCGCTTCACCACCTGCAACAGCCAGATCCGCGGCGTGCCGCTCAATCCGCAGGACGACGAGTACCGCAATCTCGAATACTATTTGTCCTATGTCAGCAACGGGCTGCCGATTTCGGGGCCGGGAGCACGGCCATGAGCGCGGCCATCAAAGCTGTCCTCGCAGCATCGGCCCTGCTGATCGCGACCGCGACCGGCGCCCTCGCCGCCTCCGAGGCAGACTACAAGGCGGCCTACGCCGCGGCCGAAGCCGCCAACAAGGAAGCCGGCAGCCTGCGCAACCAGTGGACCACCACCGCCTCGACGCTATCTGCCGCAAAAAAGGCCGGTGAGGCTGGTGATTTCGACACCGCAGTCGCCAAGGCCACGGAGGCCGAGGCGCTGGCAAAGGCCTCGATCTTCCAGGCCACCAGCGAAAAGGAACGCTGGAAGGACATGGAAGTTCGTTAAGAGCGCGCAGGCCAGGGGCCGCGCGGAGAGAATGATGATCATCCGCCGCCGGGAATTCCTCAAAGCTGCGGCCGCCGCAACGCTGACGGCCGGCCTGCCGCGCCTTGCGCGCAGCGCCGACACCGCCAGCGTCTACGACCTCGAACGCTTCGGCAACGCCCGCATCCTGCACATGACCGACACGCATGCGCAGCTGAAGCCGGTGTTCTTCCGCGAGCCCGGCGTCAATCTCGGCGTCGGCGCGATGGCCGGCCAGCCGCCGCACCTCGTCGGCAAGGCGTTCCTCGACCGCTTCGGCATCCGGCCCGACAGCGCCGACGCCTATGCCTTCACCTGCGTCGAGTTCGAGAAGGCCGCCGGCCGGTTCGGCCGGCTCGGCGGCTTCGCCCACCTGAAGACGCTGGTCGACAAGCTGCGCGCCGATGTCGGCGAAAAGCGTGCGGTCCTGCTCGACGGCGGCGACCTCTGGCAGGGCTCAGGGCTCGCCAACGCCATGAACGGCGCCGACATGGTGGAGGCCGCCAATCTGCTCGGCATCGAGGCGATGACCGGGCACTGGGAATTCACCTATGGCGAGCAGGTGCTGCGCGATAACCTCTCCCGCTTCAAAGGCGAGTTCCTGGCGCAGAACGTTTTCCTGACCGAGGAAGCCGCGTTCAACGACGCCAAGGCGTTCGACCCGGCCTCGGGGCGGGTGTTCAAGCCGTCCGTCATCAAGGAGATCGGCGGCCATCGCGTCGCGATCATCGGCCAGGCCTTCCCCTACGTGCCGATCGCGCATCCGAAGCGCTTCACGCCGGACTGGAAGTTCGGCATCCGCGACGAGGAGCTGCAGAAGCTCGTCGACGGCCATCGCAACAACGACAAGGTCGAAGCGGTGATCCTGCTGTCGCATAACGGCATGGATGTCGACCTCAAGCTCGCCAGCCGCGTCACCGGCATCGACGTCATTCTCGGCGGCCACACCCATGATGCGATCCCGATCCCGATCACGGTGACCAATGCCGGCGGCGTCACGCTGGTGACCAATGCCGGCTCCAACGGCAAGTTCATCGGCGTGCTCGATCTCGATCTGACCAAGGGCAAGGTCGCCAATGTCCGCTACCGGCTGCTGCCGGTGTTCGCCGAACTGCTGAAGCCCGATCCTGCGATGCAGACGCTGATCGACAAGATGCGCGATCCGCATGTCGACGAATGGAACAGCAAGCTTGCCTCGGCCGACCGGCTACTCTACCGCCGCGGCAATTTCTCCGGCACCGTCGATCAGTTGATCTGCGATGCGCTGCTGAGCGAGCTCAACGCCGAGATCGCGCTGTCGCCGGGCTTCCGCTGGGGCATCACCACGCTCGCCGGCCAGCCGCTGACCATGGAAGACGTGCTGTCGGAAACCGCGATCACCTATCCGGAGACCTACGTCGCCACGATGACCGGCAGCCAGATCAAGGATGTGCTGGAAGACGTCTGCGACAATCTGTTCAACGTCGATCCCTATTATCAGCAGGGCGGCGACATGGTCCGCGTCGGCGGCCTCGCCTACACCTGCACGCCCGGCGAGACCGTCGGCAAGCGTATTTCCGAGCTGAAGCTTGGCAACGGCAAGCATCTCGAAGCCGGCAAGCACTACAAGGTCGCAGGCTGGGCCTCGGTCAACCAGCAGAGCGGCGCGCCGATCTGGGATGTCGTCGCCAGGCATCTGCGCTCCGGCCGGCCGCCGAACCGCGACGAGCCCGGCGTGACGCTGAAAGGCGTCGAGGACAATCCGGGCATCGCGAGGCACGGATGACGCGCCGCGCGTTGATCGCGGCGCTCGGCCTTGCGGCGATCGCGCTGGCGACGCCGCTCGCCCGCGCCCAGCTGGCGCCGCTGCAGGACAAGCCGTTCGCCGAGCACAAGGTCGTGCTGCAGCTCTCCGACAACGATCCGAGGAAGCAAGGCCTGGTCATCAGCGTCGCCAACAATCTGATGAAGCATTACGATCCCGACAAGGTCGCGGTCGAGATCGTCGCCTTCGGCCCGGGCATCGACCTGCTCAAGCCCGACAACCCAAACCGCAAGCTGGTCGAGAGCCTGGTCGCGCAGGGCGCGCGGGTCGACATCTGCCTCAACACCGTCGACACGATCGAGCGCGACAGCGGCAAGCGGCCGGACTACATCGCCGCTGCCACCCCCGTGCAGGTCGGCGTCGCACAGATCTTGCTGCTCACCGAGAACGGATACACGCTGGTGAGGCCGTAACGGCCCCGTCGTCCCCGACGCCACCATCGTACCGTCAGGCGTGGTGCATCTGATGGAGCTGCAGGAGCAGGCCGGAGCTACGTGCGGCCGTAGAGCTCGCATCAGCCCAAACCCGTCGAACCCGTCATCCTGAGGAGCCGCGAAGCGGCGTCTCGAAGGATGCACGGCCTCGATGTCTTCACGGGCGCCGTTCCTTTCCTGGAAGATTCGGGCCGTTTACCCTTCGAGACGCGCGCAAGTGCGCGCTCCTCAGGGTGACGGAGATAGAGGGTCTTCGGGGGATGGATTTGCTTTGAATGGACCCTATCTATGGAATAATATCCTCCATGTGACTCGGCCCGGAGAATAGGTAAGCCGTCATGATCTTTCGCCAGCTCTTCGACAGCGTATCCGGAACCTACAGCTATCTGCTCGCGAGCCGCGCCGGCGGCGAGGCATTGATCCTCGATCCGGTGCTGGAGAAGGCCGACCGCTACTGCAAGCTGCTGCAGGAACTCGACCTCAGGCTGGTGAAAGCCGTCGATACCCACCTGCACGCCGATCACGTCACCGGCCTCGGCGAGTTGCGCGACCGCACCCAATGCATCACCATCATGGGCGAGCAGAGCAAGGCCGACGTGGTGTCGATGCGGGTCTCCGACGGCGACAAGGTGACGATCGAGGGCCTTTGCCTCGAGGCGCTGTACACGCCCGGCCACACCGACGATTCCTATAGTTATTTAATGGGCGACCGCGTCTTTACCGGCGACACGCTGCTGATCCGCGGCACCGGCCGCACCGACTTCCAGAACGGCAGCGCGCGGGCGCAGTACGATTCGATCTTCAACCGCCTGCTGAAGCTGCCCGAGGAGACCATGGTATTCCCCGCGCATGACTACAAGGGCGACACCGTCTCCACCATCGGCGAGGAGAAGCGCTACAATCCGCGGCTGCAGGTCAAATCGATCGACGACTATGTCGAGCTGATGAACAACCTCAATTTGCCGAACCCGAAGCTGATGGACGTCGTGGTGCCCGCCAACATGCATGTCGGTCTGCACCAGGACGAACTCGCCAAGGAAGGCCTCTCCCTCAACGCGCGCGACGCCATCGCGAGCCTCGGCCGCCCCGATATCCTCCTGGTCGATTTGCGCGAGAGCGGCGAGCGGGCCAAGCACGGCACGCTCGCGGGCGCGCTGCACGCGCCCTATCCCGGAATCTGCGCCACCCTGCAGCCCGGCGGCATGCTGCGCGAGGTCGCGGCCGCAACCGGCCGCCGCGTCGTGTTCTTCTGTGCGTTCGGCGAGCGCTCGGCAATGGCGGTGGCCGCCGCGAAGAAAGCCGGACTGGTCAACACCGCTCATATCGAAGGCGGCATCGACGCGTGGAAGAAGGCCGGCGGTCCTGTGGTGATGGGATAGTCGAGCAAACTGCGCGCGTATAAGCCATCACCGTCACCCTGACGAGCCGCGAAGCGGCGTCTCGAAGGGTCGACGGCCACGCCGTGTCCGCGAACATTTGGAGAGATCCGGGCCGTGCATCCTTCGAGACGCGCTACGCGCTCCTCAGGATGACGGATGACGAAGGATCACCGCGTCACTCGCTGCAACTCTTCCGTCAGCCGATCCAGCGCATCCGCCAGCATCACGCCGCCGCACACGGTGAGCCGCTCGGGCAACACGATGCGCTTGCTTTGCGGATAGAAGCGCTCCAGCGCCGGATGCAGCAGGAAGGCGCGACCGTCATCCTCGGCGCGGTCGCCGGCTTCCGACACCAGGATGAAATCCGGCCGCAGTTTTACGATCGCCTCCAGCGAAGCAAACCGGCCTGCGCCGACGCCAAGTTCGCCGGCGGCGTTGGCGAGGCCGGCTGCCGCCAGCAGCGAGCTGACCAGGCTGCCGTCGCCAGGCACAAAGCCGCGCCGCTCCAGCGGCAGCACGCGGTAATGATGCGCGCTTGCCGCCGCCCGCGCCCGGGCGATGGCCGCGTCGAGGCGCGCGATCTCGGCCTCCGCGCGATCGGGATGCTGCGCCACATCGCCCATCGCGCGAATCTGGTTCTTCACTTCGTCCAGCGTGCGCGGCACCGTGAATTCGACGAGGTGCAGCCCGTTGGCCTTCAACAGGTCGCGGGTCGCACGCTTATCGAACAGGCTGACCACGACGAGGTCGGGCTTGAGCAGCAGCACGTCCTCGGCCTCGCCAGACAGGCGCGGAAAGTTTCGCGCCTTCTCCGCGGCCCAGGATTGCCAGGCATCGCGCGAGAAGCGGCTGAGGCCGATGATCTGGTCGGGGTCGGCCAGCGACAGCACGAGCTGGTCGCTGCAGACATTCATCGAGACGATGCGTGGTCCAGCGGCGCGCGCGGTGTCGGCTGACGCGAGCCACACGAGAAGAGAAAGCATCAGGGCAAGGCAAGATGACGCAACAGAGCGTCCGCGCGAAGACAGCGCCCCCTCTCCCGCTTGCGGGGGAGGGTTGGGGCTGTCTCTTATACACATCTGACGCTGCCGACGATCGCATA
>NZ_JBXEJO010000116.1:0-19281 GCF_056837965.1 Bradyrhizobium ferriligni | reverse complement strand
AGATTTGTATAAGAGACAGGTGGGGGTATCTCCACGAGTCGTTTGCTGGAGAGAGCCCCCTCCCGCAACGCATCTTTCGATGCGATGCGACCTCCCCCGCAAGCGGGAGAGGTGCAGCGAGTCTGCCGCAACAGCGCGTCTACCTAACGACGTCCCTGCTACTGCGCGCATTTTCCCTCTGGCGTTCCCGCCGGAGGGCGATTAGTCTGGACCCAAATTGTAAGTACACTGTCAATCTGGGAGGCAGACGTTGCGGATCGCCGTGATCGGCGGAGGGCCCGGCGGGCTCTATTTCGCCTATCTCTGGAAGAAGCGTCATCCCGACGCCGAGATCGACCTGTTCGAGCAGAACGCGGCCGGCGCCACCTGGGGCTTCGGCGTGGTGTTCTCCGAGCAGGCGCTGGACTTCCTGCGCGCCGACGACCCCGAGACGGTCGACGCCATCGCCCCGCTTATGGAGAGCTGGAAGAACATCACCCTCAATCTGCGCGGTGAGAGCGTCGAGATCGACGGCGTCGGGTTCTCCTCGATCGGCCGGCTGGCGCTGCTGACGATCCTGCAACAGCGGGTCCGCAGCACAGGCGTCACGCCGCGCTTCGACACCGTGGTGCAATCGGTCGATGAGCTCAGGGGTTACGACCTGATCGTCGCCGCCGACGGGCTGAACTCGATGGTCCGCCGCGGCTATGAGTCCGCCTTCGGCGCGTCGGTCTCGCATTCCTCAAACAAGTTCGCCTGGTACGGCACCACGAAAACCTTCGCGACGCTGTCGCAGACCTTTGTGGCAACCGAGCGCGGCAGCTTCAACGCCCATCACTATCGCTATGCGAAGGACATGAGCACCTTCCTGGTCGAGTGCGATGCGGCGACCTGGGCCGCCTACGGCTTCGCCGACAAGAGCATCGAAGAGTCGCAGGCGATTTGCGAAGACGTATTCGCCGCGACGCTGGACGGCCACCGGCTGATCTCGAACAAATCGGTGTGGCGCAATTTCCCGTGGATCTGGAACGAGCGCTGGTCGCACGGCAACATGGTGCTGATCGGCGACGCCTTGCATTCGGCGCATTTCTCGATCGGCTCGGGCACGCGGCTTGCGATCGAGGATGCGATCGCGCTGACCAAAGCGCTGGAGACCGAGAGCGGCATCGCCGCCGCGCTTGCCCGCTACGAGAGCGAGCGCAAGCCGATCGTGAAGAAGCTCGTCACCGCGGCGCGAACCAGTGCCGACTGGTACGAGCATTTCCCCGCGCACATGAAGCTCGATCTGATGGATTTTGCCTACAGCTACATCACCCGCTCCGGCCGGATCGACGACGCGCGGCTGCGCGCGATGTCGCCCGCCTTCATGGCCCGCTACGCAGCCGCAAAGGGACACTCATGACAGGGATCGCCGACCAGGTTCCGCAGGACACTACAGGTGCGCGCGAGATCGGCTTTACGATCCCCGAACGCTACAATGCGAGCTGCATCCTGTTCGACAATCTCGGCAACGGGAATGCCGAGCGCCTGGCGTTGACCGGCCCGGCCGGCACGCGGACCTATCGCGAGCTCTGCACTGAGGCCGCGCGCTGGGGCCACGCCTTCCGGTCGCTTGGACTGCAGCGCGGCGACCGCATCCTGCTGTTTCTCGACGACACCCCGGCCTATCCCGCGGCATTCTTCGGCGCGGTGCGTGCCGGCTTCGTGCCGCTCTTGATCAACACGCTGACGACGCCCGAGCTGCTGCAATTCTACCTGTCCGACGCCGGCGCGCAGGTCGCGGTCACCGATGCGGAATTCTGTGCGCGCTTCAACGCGGAAGCCTGCAAGGACACGGCGCTGCGCACGCTGGTCGTGGTCAATGGCGCCGCCGGCGATCACGCCGTCGCCGAGGCGCGCAACGCCGGCGACTGGCTGCAAGGATTTCCGATCGAGCTCGACGCGGCCGACACCCACCGCAACGAGATGGCGTTCTGGATGTATTCGTCGGGCTCGACCGGCCGTCCCAAGGGCATCGTGCATCTGCAGCACGACATGGCCTATAGCGAGCGCGCCTTTGCCCGCAACGTGCTGAAGCTAGAGCCTGGTGACATCTGCTTCTCGGTGCCGAAGATCTTCTTCGCCTACGGTTTTGGCAATTCGATCACGTTTCCCTTCTCGGTCGGCGCGGCGACGCTGCTGCTGCCCGGCCAGCCGAAGCCGGCTACGATCTTCGCGGCGATCGGACAATATCGCCCGACCGTGTTCTTCGGCCTGCCGACGCTCTACATCTCGCTGACCAAGGCCGAGGGCGCCGAGCAAACCGATTTCTCCTCGCTGCGGATGGCGGTCTCGGCCGCCGAGGTGCTGTCGGCCGACGTCTTCAACGGCTGGAAGCGGCTCACCGGGCTCGAGATCATCGAAGGCCTCGGCTCGACCGAAGTGCTGCACGTCTATCTCAGCAACCGCGCGGAGCGAAAGAAGCTCGGAGCCGCCGGCCTGCGCGTGCCTGGCTACGAGATCATGCTGCGCGACAGCGACGGCCGCGAGGTCGGCGACAATGAGGAAGGCATCTTGTGGGTGCGCGGCGATTCCGCGACGCCACTGTACTGGAACCGGCCGGACAAGACCGCCGAGACCGTGCGCGAGGACGGCTGGATCTACACCGGCGACCGCTTCATGCGCGACAGCGACGGCTTCCACTTCTTCCGCGGCCGCGCCGACGATCTGATCAAGATCTCCGGCCAGTGGGTCTATCCGCTCGAAGTCGAGCTCTGCCTCGCCGATCACCCCGACGTCCGCGAATGCGCCGTCTACGCCGCCGAATTGCCTGACCGGCGCATGACACTGCGCGCCGTGGTTGTCATGAACAAGGCCGGCTTCGACACGGCCGAAGCGACGCGGCAGCTGCAGGATTACGTCAAGACAAAGCTGCTGCCGTACAAATATCCGCGCGAGGTCAAATTCATCGATGAGCTGCCGAAGACCGGCACCGGCAAGATCGACCGGCAGGCGGTGATGCGGATGTGAGAGCGCCAGACTGCGCAACACTGCCGCCACACATTCGATGCCGTCCCGGCGAAAGCCGGGACCCATAACCACAAATGTTCGTGGCGCGAAGGCTGGGGCTCCAGCTCACCTCAACAACAACCATTCGTGGTTATGGGTCCCGGATCGCGCTTCGCTTGTCCGGGACGACGAACAATTAGCTGTTCCACCATCCGGCCACACATTCGGTGTCGTCCCGGCGAAAGCCGGGACCCATAACCACAAATATTTGTGGCGCGAAGGCTGGGGCTCCAGCTCACCTCAACAACAACCATTCGTGGTTATGGGTCCCGGATCGCGCTTCGCTTGTCCGGGACGACGAACAACAATTAGCTGTTCCACCATCCGGCCACACATTCGATGCCGTCCCGGCGAAAGCCGGGACCCATAACCACAAATGTCTGTGGCGCGAAAGCTGGGGCTCCAGCTCACCTCAACAACAACCATTCGCGGTTATGGGTCCCGGATCGCGCTTCGCTTGTCCGGGACGACGAGGGAGAATGCAGCGAGCTTGCCGCGTGTATCGACCGTCGGGCAGTTACGCCTTCAGCCCGGTCCCGCCATACAGCCACGCGATATCGTCACACCACTCGGCCTGCGACTTCGCGCTCATGATCGCGTTGCGGATGCGGGCGTGCTCGCCCGAGGGATGGTAGACGTGTTCGCCGATCGCGCGTGACATCAGTTGTACGCGCGCGGTGCGCGGGAAGCGTTGCGCGCTGTAGGATTCGAGCGCCGCTGTCTGGTCATCGTGACTGGCCAGCATGTGCGACAGGCAGACCGCGTCCTCCATCGCCTGGCAGGCGCCCTGCGCGAAATATTGCAGCATCGGATGCGCGGCGTCGCCGAGCAGCACCACGCGGCCGTCGATCCATTGCCCGTTCGGATCGCGGTCGCACAGCACCCAAAGCTTCCAGTTGGTGCCGTGGCGGATGATGTTCTGCGCCCGCTCATGGACGTGGGTAAAACCCTTCATCACCTCGGCTTCGGACACCGGCTTGCCCGCGACCGGCTCCGGCGCATTGTTGTGATAGGTGACGACGAGGTTGAACACCTTCCAGCCCGACAGCGGGTAATGCACGATGTGGCATTTCGGGCCGGCCCACAGCGTGGCCGCATTCCAGCGCAGATCCTCCGGCATCCGCTCGGTCGGAATCACCGAGCGATAGGTGGTGTGGCCGGAGACGCGCGGCGGGCCGTCCGCCGTGACCTGCTTGCGGATGTTTGACCACAAGCCATCGGCGCCGATCAGGAGGCGGCCGGCAATCCGCTCGCCATCGGCGAGCTTTGCCGTCACGGACGAACCATCCTGCTCGTAACCTGTCACCTCGCTGGACACGCGCAGCTCGATCAGCTCGTGGTTCTGGCATGCACGCAGGAACACACCGTGCAGATCGCCGCGATGCACCACGGCATAGGGATTGCCGAACCGCGCGCGAAACGCATCGCCGAGATCGATATGGGTGATCTCGTCGGCGGTCAGCGCATCCATCAGCCGCAGCTGATCGATATAGACCGCCATGTTGCGCGCGGCCTCGCCGACGCCGAGATAGTCGAAGGCGTGGAACGCGTTCGGGCCGAGCTGGATGCCGGCACCGATCTCGCCGAGCGCGGCGGCCTTCTCCAGCAGGATCGAGCGGATGCCTTTTTGCGCGAGGCCCAGCGCCACGGCGAGGCCGCCGATGCCGCCACCCGCGATCAGCACAGGTCTCGTCTCCGCCATCAGCCCGACCTCCCGAGATGTTCGAGCGCGTCCTCGGCGCGCAGCGGCACCCGCGACGCCTCGTTGTTGAGGTCGACGAGCTGGGTCAACAGCGCCAGCAGCGTCTTGCGGTCGGCCGGCTTCAGCGGCTGCAGCATCCGCGCCTGCGCCTTGTCGACCGAGGGCATGATGTCGCTCAGCACCGCCGCGCCGGCCTTGGTAAGATAGAGCAGCTTGACGCGCTTGTCCTCGGGCGCCGGCTTGCGCACGATGAACTCCTTGGCCTGCAGCCGCTCGATCACATTGCCGAGCGTGGAACGGTCGAACGCGATCACCGCCGAGAGCCTCGTGGCGTCGATGCCGGGATGGGTCGAGATCGTGACCAGCGCGGCGTATTGCACCGGCGTCAGGTCGAACGCCTTGCACTCCTCGATGAACAGCGCGACCGCGATCTGCTGCATCCGCCGGAACAGGTAGCCGGGTGCGGTGTACACCGCGTCCATCGTGACGGGCGTTGGCTTGTTATTCGGCATCGGGCTGCTTGTCCGGGGCGGCGTCGGCGAACGCCTTGACCTGTTTCGCCGCGGCCTCGGCCTTGAGCAGGCGCGGATAGGCCGAGACGTCGACGCCGAAGCGCCGCGCATTGGCGAGCTGCGGCACCAGGCAGAGATCGGCAAGCGTCGGCGTATCGCCAAAACAGAACGGCCCGGACTCCGCCGCGATCAGGGTCTCGCAGGCCGACAGTCCCTCGCGATTGGCCCAGGCCGCCCATTCCGTCACCTGCGCTTCGGGCAGGCCGAGCTGCCGCAGCCGCGCCAGCACCTTCAAATTCTGCACCGGATGGGTGTCGCAGGCGATCGCCTGCGCAAACGCCCGCACCTTGGCGCGCCGCAGCGGATCGTTCGGCAGCAGCGGCGGATTGGGATTGGTCTCGTCGAGCCATTCGATGATCGCTAGCGACTGGGTGAGGATCGCGCCGGCATCACTCTCCAGGGTCGGCACCAGCCCCTGCGGATTGATCGCGAGATAGGCCGGCGCGCACTGCTCGCCCTTGCGCAAATGATGCGGCAGATGCTCCGACGTGAGCCCCTTCAGATTGAGGGCGATCCGGACCCGGTAGGACGCGCTGCTGCGGAAATAGCCATGCAGCTTCATCGGAACCTCCCTTGCATTATTCTGGTTTTGACGCGTTTTCTTCACGCGAACCGGTATCCACTTCGCTCGAAAACGCTATGGGCTTGTTTGATTGACGCTAGCCATATTGTCAGTATACTGTCAATTAAATTGCACCAACAAGAATGATGGGAGGCTTGCCATGGAAGCCGTGCAGAAGACCCCGGAGCGCGAGGCGTTCTACAAGAAGATCGACGGCCAGAACCTCTCGGCGCTGTGGAACGTGATGAACGATCTGATCACGCCTGAGCCGAAAAGCGCCTGCCGTCCTCACTTATGGAAGTTCGACCAGATCCGCGACTATATGAACGAGGCCGGCAAGCTGATCACGGCCAAGGAAGCCGAGCGCCGCGTGCTGGTGCTGGAAAATCCAGGCCTGCGCGGCCAGTCCAGGATCACGACCTCGCTGTTCGCCGGCGTGCAGATGGTGGTGCCGGGCGACATCGCCCCCGCCCATCGCCATGCTCAATCGGCGCTGCGTTTCGTGCTCGAGGGCAAGGGCGCCTTCACCGCTGTCGATGGCGAGCGCACCGCGATGTCGCCGGGCGACTTCGTCATCACGCCGTCGATGACCTGGCACGACCATTCCAACGAAACCAATGAGCCGATGTTCTGGCTCGACGGGCTCGACATCCCGATGGTGCAGTTCTTCGACTGCTCGTTTGCCGAAGGCGCCAAGGAGGACCAGCAGTCGATCTCCAAGCCGGCCGGCGCAAGCTTCGCGCGTTACGGGCACAATCTGCTGCCGATCGACCAGAAGCGGACGTCGAAGACCTCGCCGATCTTCAACTATCCCTATGAATACACCCGCGAGGCGCTGGAGAAGGCCAAGGTCAGCGACGAATGGGACGCCTGCCACGGCCTGAAGCTGAAGTTCTCCAATCCCGAGACCGGCGATTTTGCGATGCCGACCATCGGCACCTTCATCCAGCTGCTGCCGAAGGGTTTCAAGACCGCGCGCTATCGCGCAACCGATGCCACCGTGTTCGCCGCGATCGAGGGCAAGGGCCGCACCAGGGTCGGCGACCAGACCTTCGAGTGGGGACCGCGCGATTTGTTCGTGGTGCCGAGCTGGCACTGGGTCACCCACGAGGCCGATGCCGACTCCGTGCTGTTCTCGTTCTCCGACCGCCCGGTGCAGCAGAAGCTCGACCTGTTCCGCGAGGACAGGGGCAACGCGTAAGGGGCGCGGCAAAGTGTAATGCTGTCGTCCCGGGCAAGCGAAGCGCGACCCGGGACCCATAACCACAGAGTCTTGTTGTTCGAGGCGCTGGGGCCCCAGCCCTTTCTAACAACCACGCCCCGTGGTTATGGGTCCCGGCCTTCGCCGGGACGACGGCGGATGTTGCGGCGGCAGCGCGCCTCACCGCCAGTGCAGCAGGCGTGTCTCCAGCAAATTGATCAGCTTCCCCACCGCAAGCCCGAACAGCGACAGGATCACGACGCCGGCGAGCAGCTGATCGGTCTGCATCAGATTGCCGGCCTGCAGCACGAAGGCGCCGATGCCGTATTGCGCGCCGATCATCTCGGCGCTGACCACGAGCAGCAGCGCTACCGACGCGGTGATGCGGAAGCCGGCGAGGATCGAGGGCAGCGCGCCGGGCCAGATCACGCGGCGCACGATGGCGTGGAACGGCACGTTGAAGCTTTGCGCCATCCGGATCAGATTGCGCGGCACCGCATCGACGCCGCTATAGACCGAGATCGCGGTCGAGAAGAACACGCCAAGCGCGATGGTTGCGATCTTCGGCTCCTCGCCGATCCCGAGCCAGAGGATCAGGAGCGGCAGCAGCGCGATCTTCGGAATCGGAAACAGCGCCGAGATGAAGGTGATGCCGACGCCGCGCGCCATGGTCGACAGCCCGATCGCAAAGCCGACCACGACGCCGGCGGCCGTGCCGATGAGCCAGCCGGTGCCGATCCGCATGATCGACCACGACAGGTGCTGCCACAGCGCGCCCGAGGTCGCGAGCTTATAGATCGCGACCGCGATCGCCGACGGCGCCGGCAGGAACAGCGGATTGACCCAACCTGCGCTGCCGGCGAGCTGCCAGACCGCGATCACAAGCGCGAGCGCGATCCAGCCGGCATGGCGGCTTCCGCCAGGCGTGAAGCCGGCGCCGCGAAACGCGACCGGGCGCGTCGCCTCCGCCGATTGGTCTTTCGTTTCCCGCGGCGCGCGGTCAAGCATGCTGGACCTCGCGTTCGGCATCGATCGCCTCCTTCCGGATCAGCGACCACAGCTCACCCTGCAGCGCGGCCATCGGCCCGCGCGCATCCGTCGTGCCGCGCTCGGCGCGCGTCATCGGGATGGTCACGATTTCCCGGATGCGGCCAGGGCGGCGCGACAGCACCACGACGCGATCGGCGAGCCGCACCGCTTCCTCGAGATTATGCGTGACATAGACCGCGCCCATCGCGCCGTCGGCGAGCAGACGGACGAAATCCTCCATCAGGAGCTCGCGGGTCTGCGAATCCAGCGCCGACAGCGGCTCGTCCATCAACAGGATCGCGGGGCGAACCGCCAGTGCCCGCGCAATGCCGACGCGCTGGCGCATGCCGCCGGACAGCTGCTTGGGATAGGCGGCGCGAAAATCCGAGAGCCCGGTGCGACGCAGCGCATCGTCGACCACGGCGCGGCGCTCGCCGGCACTCAAGCCCGTATGGAGCAGCGGAAACGCGACGTTCTCTTCGACTGTGTTCCACGGCAGCAGGGCAAAATCCTGGAACACGAAGGTCAGCGGATTGAGGCTATCGGCCGGCGCGGCGCCGCGCAGCTCGGCGGCGCCTGCAGCTGGCCGCAGCAGGCCGCCGAGGATCGACAGCAAGGTGCTCTTGCCGCAGCCGGACGGACCGACGATCGCGACAATCTCGCCGGCGCGCACCGTGAAGGAGACATCGTCGAGCACGTCGAGTGCGCCGAAGCGATGGCTGATATGGTCGGCGATCAGGTCCATGGCGCGACGCCTTTCCAGCTTGAACCGTCATCCTGAGGAGCGCGAAGCGCGTCTCGAAGGATGCACGGCCCGGATGTAGCCGGGCCGTGCATCCTTCGAGACGCCGCTTCGCGGCTCCTCAGGATGACGGAGTTGGAGTGGTGCGCGCGGCTCATCATCAATCCGCCTTCACATAATCCTTCGCGATGATCGCGTTGGCATCAAAGCCCTTGTCCACGAAACCCTGCCCCTGCAGCCATTTGATCTGGTTGTCGAGGTTCTTTACATCGAGCTTGCCGTCGGGATCGATATAGGCGCAATTGCCGACCACCTGCGCGACCGGCAGGTTGGTGTATTTGGCGATGATCTCGAGCAGCGGCCTGGTCTTGTCGTTGATCGGCGCCACGCCGTCCTTGATCGCAGTCAGGATCACGTCGTGATATTCGTGGTCGGCACGGGTGAGCGCGGTGAGCAGCCTGGTCACCAGCGGTGCGTTGGTCAGCGCCTTCGGCGACGCGAAGATGGCCCCTAACTGCCACGGCGTCTCGTCGCCGACCCAGCCGAGCAATTTCGCGCCGTTGGAATCCATCAGCGTCCGCGCGGTCGAGACCGGCAGCAGCGCGGCGTCGACGGTTTCGCCCTTCAGCGCCGCGGCCGCGTTCGACAGCGACTGCAGCGGCACCACCTTCACGTCGGACAGCTTGAAGCCGTATTTGTCGGCGAGCAGGCCGAGCGAATAATGGAAGCTGGAGCCGACCTGGGTCACCGCGACGCGCTTGCCCGCCAGATCCTTCGGCGTCTTGAGGCCGCTCGCATAGGCGTTGTTGCTGGCGAAATAGCCGATCAGGGGATAGCCGGCCTTCTCGCGGCTCATGCCGCCGATCACCTTCAGCGTGCCCTTGCCGGCGAGATTATAGAGGCCGGCGGTGACGGCGGTGATGCCGAAATCGACATCGCCTGACGCGGTCGCGACCGCGATCGGCTGCGCCGCGTCGAAGAACTTCAGCTCGACGTCGAGCCCGGCGTCGCGGAAATAGCCCTTGTCCTGCGCGATGAACACCGGCGCCGAGGACGACAGACGCAAGACGCCGATCTTCGCCTTCAGGAGATCATCGGCCCGCGCCATACCGCTCGCGGCCCACACCAGGAGACCCGCGAGTGCGAGCCGCGCCCAACCCTTCATTGCCGTCTCCACTCATAATCCTTCAGGTACGGCCTGATCGCGGCCGATGAACGCGCCCTGTGTGCCGAGCTGTTGTTGCAACTTTTCGACGGAAATGTCGCGCGGAATCGTATTGCCCGACAGCGCGAGCGCGGCTGCGGTTCCCGCCGCCTCGCCCATCACAAAGCAGGCACCGGAGACGCGCGCCGCCGATTGCCCTTCATGGGTCATCGAGGCGCAGCGGCCGGCGACCAGCAGATTGTCGACGCCATCAGGTACCAGCATGCGGTACGGCAACTCGTTATAGCCGCGGCTCTCCGGGATCGGCGGAAACTCGAAGATCACATCGCCTGGCACATGGGATTCCTTCGGCCAGCCATTGACGCCGATCGAATCTTCGAACGAGGCGCAGCCCAGCACGTCTTCGCCGGACAGCATGTAGCCGCCGATCACACGCCGCGTCTCGCGGATGCCGAGCTGCGGCGGCAGATCGACGATGTAGGAATTCTCGAAGCCGGGCACCGTGCGCAGGAACTTGAACGCTTCGACCGCCTGGCGGCGGCCCTCGATCTCGCCGCGCGTCATGTCGTCGGGATCAATGCCGGAAATGGCGCCGCCGTCGCTGCGCGTCACCTGGGTGAAATTCACCCGCCATTCGATCTGCGATTTCTGCGGCCGCACGATGGCGGATTTGCGCGGGAATTTATGCGTCCCGGCGGCCTCGGCCTGTGCCATCCGCTCCGGGATGGTGCGCCACGCATCGCCGGCCTTCGCCGGATCGATGCCGTTGAGGCGGAACATCATCGAGGGGTAGAGCATGCCGCCCTGGTTGTCGCCGACTTCATGGGGCGCCCCCGCCCACACCGCGAGATCGCCGTCACCGGAGCAATCGATGAAGATGCTGGCGCGCACCGCCTGCCGGCCGGCCTTGGTTTCGACCATCAGCGCACGGATGTGCGAACCATCCATGACGACGCCGGCGCCGAGCGCGTGGAACAGGATGTCGACCTTGTGATGCGCCAGCAGATCGTCGGCCGCGATCTTGTAGGCCGCGGTGTCGTAGGCCTGCGCGAAAATCTTGCCGAGGATCAGATGCGGCGCGTTCAGCCCGCCGAGCCGGTCGATCCGCGCCAGCAGGTCGGAGGCGATGCCCTGCACCACGCGGTGCATCTCGCCGAAGACGTTGGCGTGCAGTCCGCAGAAGTTGGTCACGCCGGCCGCGGTGCCCATGCCGCCGAGAAATCCGTAACGCTCGATCAGCAAGGTCCGCCGTCCGGCGCGCGCCGCGCCGACCGCTGCCGCGATGCCGGCCGGTCCGCCGCCGAGCACCACCACGTCATATTCGCCATAGACCGGGACTTGCCGCGCAGGTTCTTCGATCGTGCTCGCTCGCATCATTTCCGCCCTGAACAAAGTTGATTGGGCCAACTATGAATTGATGCAGATTGCAGTACAATCCACCAAATTATGTAATCAGCTTTCGCGAATCGAGAAAGGCTCAAGCAAGGCAGATGGATACGCTGGTCAATCTCGAAGCCTTCCTCGCCACCGCCGATGCCGGCGGCTTTTCCGCCGCGGCGCGCAAGCTCAATGTCGCGACATCCGTCGTCGCCAAGCGCGTCACCCAGCTCGAGGAGCGGATCGGCACCGCGCTGTTCCACCGCTCGACCCGCCAGTTGCGCCTGACCGAGGCCGGGCAACAATATGTGCATCGCGCCCGTGGCGTCGTTGCCGATGTCGGCGATCTCTTGTCGCGGATGGGCGAGAAGCAGCGCGACCTCTCCGATCATCTGCGCGTCAAGGCGCCGACCTCGCTGACGGTTGCGCGGCTCGCCGATGCCTTCACGATCTTCCAGAAGCAGAACGGAAGCGTGAAGCTCGAAATCGTGATGATCGACCGCCCGGTCGATCCGGTGACCGAAGGTTTCGACCTCGCGATCGGCGCCTTCCCACATTCCTTTGGCGGCGTGGTCGACGAGCCTTTGTGCCGGCTGCCGCGCCTCGTGTGCGCCTCGCCGGCCTATCTGAAGAAGCACGGCATACCGAAGCATCCGCGCGACCTGGTCGATCATCGCTGCCTCAGCTTTCTGCCGACCGGACCGGAATGGCCGTTCGAGGGACCGCGTGGCCGCATCAATATCCAGGTCCGCCCGATTCTCTCTTCGAACGAAGGCCGCGTGCTGGCGCAAAGCGCGATCGCCGGCAACGGCATTGCGCTGCTCTCGCATTATCTGGTCGCGGACGCGCTGCGCGACGGCGCGTTGCAGCCGGTACTCATCGACTTTCCGATCCCCGAATTGTGGGTCAAGGCCGCCGTTCCCGAGCGCCGCATCGATGCCGCCGCGGTGCAGGCGCTGCTGAAGACATTGAAAAAATCGCTGTCGCAGCCGCTGTGATAGGACGCCGGCCTTGCCGTTGGCATGCCGAGCTGAGACAAGGACGCGAAAGGATCGCCCGCTTGAAACTCCTGATCTCAATGTCGTTTGGTCTCATCATCGTTGCGACGCCCGCGGCGGCGATCGAGACCTGCCGCTTCATTGAGGCCAAGGCGGAGCGCGAGGCCTGCTACCATCGGCAAGAGCAGGACCTTGCTGCGAAGCGCAAGCCCGAGCCGCCGGTGGCGCGGTCGAGCGAATCGAAGACATTCGATCAGCTGCAGCAGATGCGCCGTGACGACGAAGAAGTCTATCGCAGCATGCGCGGCATCTGCCGCGGCTGCTGAGCTTACGCGCCGCCGCCCCAGCGGCCGGCGCGCTTCTCGGCGAAGGATGCAAGCCCTTCGGCAGCTTCCGCGGTCTGCCGCTTGGCCGAATGCAGATGAACGAGGCGCTTGTAGGCCTCATCGTCCACGGCCATGCCGCCGAACGAGCTTTCCATCGCGAGCTTCTTGGTCTCGGCCATCGCATCCGGCGCATTGCCGAGCAGTTGCTCGACGACCTTGGCGCCGGCGCTGTCGAGATCGGCTGATGGCACCACCTCATGGACGAGACCGATGCGGCGGGCATCGTCGGCGCCGAACCGTTCGCCGGTCAGCGCATAGCGACGCACCTGGCGGACGCCGATCGCGTCGCAGAGCTGCGGAATGATGATCGCCGCGGTCAGGCCCCAGCGCACCTCGGTGATCGAGAACAGCGCATTGTCGGCCGCGATCACGATATCGCAGGCCGAAATCACGCCGGTGCCGCCGCCGAAGCATCCGCCCTGCACCAGCGCCACGGTCGGGACCGGCAGCGTGTTGAGGCGCTGCACCGCCTCGAAAGTGGCGCGCGACGCCGCCTCGTTCTCCTCGAACGATTTCGGCCGCACGCCGTTGATCCATTTCAGGTCGGCGCCGGCCTGGAAATGCTTGCCGTTGCCCTTCAGCACGACGACACGCAGCGGTTTGGTCGAGAGATCGTCGATCGCGGCCAACACGCCTGCAATCAGCGCGCCATCATAGGCATTGTTGACCTCGGGACGATTCAGCGTGACGGTCGCGACCCCGCGCGCATCGAGGCTCCACAGGACTGGGCTGGCCGACATGACGTTGCTCCCTCGTTCGGCATTGCTGTTGTCTTGTACCAGCCTTGCACTATGGCGAGAGCGGATGCCCTGATCCATCACTTTCGAGCGCGCGCGACCGCGCCACGCGCATGACGGGTTGCGCGATGCCCCGCGCTTGTGGAAACTGACGGGGCACGTTGCGGAGAATTGTTCCACTCATGCGTATTTGCATTTTTGGCGCGGGCGCCGTCGGCAGCCACCTCGCGGTCCGGCTCGCGCGCGCCGGTCACGATGTGGCGTGCGTGATGCGCGGGCCGCATCTCGACGCGGTCAAGACCAATGGACTGACGCTGAAGGTCGGCGATAGCAGCGTCACCGCGAAGGTGAAGGCCTCAGCCGATCCTGCCGATCTGGGACCGCAAGACATCGTCATCAGCACGCTGAAGGCGACCGGCATCGGCGCGCTCGCAACCGGGCTCCCGCCGCTGCTTCGGCGCGACACATCAATCGTGTTCGCGCAGAACGGCATTCCCTGGTGGTACGATCTCGGCCTGCCGCCGCAGCATCCCGCCATCCCCGACCTCGGCTTCCTCGATCCCGGCGGGCATTTGCGCAGCGTCATCCTGAAGGAGCGGATCATCGGCGGCGTGATCTTTTCCTCCAACGAGGTGGTCGCGCCGGGCGTCGTCGCGAACCTGTCGCCGGACCGCAACCGCCTCTTGATCGGTGAATGCGACGATCGGCAGAGCGAGCGCATCGCCCGCCTGCGCGCGGCGCTCAACGACGCCGCGATCGAATCGCCCGAGGTCAAGGAGATCCGCGAGACGATCTGGTCAAAGCTATTGACCAACATGTCGATGTCGGTGCTCTGCCTGTTGACCGGGCTGACCGCGCGCGGCGTCCGCGACGATCCCGACATGCAGGACGTGATCCCGCGCCTGCTCGACGAAGCCAATGCGGTGGCGACAAGCTATATCCCCGCCGTCAAGCGCGTCACCCGCAGCGGGCCGGCGCCGGACCACAAGCCATCGATCCTGCAGGATTACGAACTCGGGCGCGCCATGGAGATCGACGTACTGGTGCGCGCGCCGGCCGCATTTGCCCGTGCAGCCGACATTTCGACCCCGATGCTCGACCTGATGGCCGCGCTCGCGATCCAGAAGGCGCGTGACAAGGGCCTGTATCAGGGCTGACAATCCGACCCACCACGATAACAAGCAGGGACATCGAACCATGCAAGTCAAGGACAAGGTCTGCGTCGTCACCGGCGGCGCGAGCGGCATCGGCGAAGCGGTGGCGCGGGCCTATGCGGACGCCGGTGCGCGCGGCGTCGTGGTCGCCGATCTCAAGACCTCGCGCGATCGGCTCGCGAGCGTCGCCGGCGATATCGACGGTCTGGCGGTCACCGCCGACGTCGGGCTCGAGGAGGACATCAAGGCGTTGATCGCCGCGGCCGAGGACAAATATGGCCCGGTCGACGTGTTCTTCTCCAATGCCGGGCTGTCGCGCAAGGGACAGGAGACCGCGTCCGATGCCGACTGGGACGTGAGCTGGCGCGTGCATGTCATGAGCCACGTGTTCGCGGCGCGCGCACTGGTGCCCGGCATGCTCGCGCGCGGCTCCGGCTATCTCATCAACACTGCATCCGCCGCGGGGCTGTTGGCCTCGCTGAACTCGATGCCTTACGGCGTGACCAAGAACGCCGCGGTCGCGCTCGCCGAGCATCTCGCCATCCAGTATGGCGATCGCGGCATCCGCGTCTCCGTGCTCTGTCCGCAATCGGTGCAGACAGGCATGACGACGCCGGGCCCGAGTGCCGCGCGCGTCGACGGCGTGCTGCAGCCGGGCGAGGTGGCGCGGATGGTGATCGAGGCGATGGCTGAAGAACGTTTCCTGATTCTCTCGCATCCGCAGGTGCAGGAATACATGCAGCGCAAGGCCACCAATCGCGAGCGCTGGCTGTCCGGCATGCGCCGCCTGCGCGACCGGATCTATGGCGGCGCGGCGTCAGGCTGACCCGTAGCCGACGTCAGGCTGGCGGCGGCGCAAAGTTCTCCAGCAGGCCGGAATAGGCCTTGGCCGCGGGCGACGCATAAGCACCGCGACGTGACGTTGTGAGCTTGAGGCCGGCAAGCGCTTCCGCCTGCTTCACCGCGGCGGCCACGCCGTCGACCACGGGCGCGCCGAATTGCACCGACAGCTCGTGGGCAAGATCGGCCATGCCGGCGCAGCCGAGCACGATGGCGTCCGCGCCCTTGTCCAGTGCCCGCGCGATCTCGGCCTCCAGCTTGGCCTTGGCGCCCGAGCCCGGCTTCTCGACATCGAGCACCGCGACATCGCAGGCGGTGACCACCGCGCGGTCGGCAAAGCCGTAGCGGCGGACCAGTTCCTCCAGCGGGACGATCGAGCGCGGCAGCGTGGTGACGACGCCGATGCGCTTGGCGATCTGACTGGCGGTGACCAGCGCCGCCTCGCAGATGCCGACCACCGGATAGCGCGCCGCCGACCGCGCGGCATCGAGCCCGGTATCGTCGAAGCAGGCGATGATGCCGGCATCGGCATCGGGCGTCTTCAGCAGCGCCTCGATCAGCCCGGGAACGGCGAAGGCCTCGTCATAGAAGCCTTCGATCGAGGCCGGTCCCATCGCAGATGTGACGGCGACGATCTCGGTGCCATCAGCGGCGACCGCCCGCGCGGCGGCCGCGATGGTCGCGGTCATCGATGCGGTGGTGTTGGGATTGACGATCAGGATTTTTGTCATGGGTGGAGAATAACATCCCTTTCGCGGCCAAGCGTAGCCCGAATGAGCCAACGGGTCGCGCGAACGCGCGCCCGATGACAGGCTCCGCGATATCCGGGACCGATCTCGCCCGCGGCATGCAGACCCCGGATGTCGCTTCGCTCATCCGGGCTACACACCTATGAATGCTTCGCGACCCAACCCGCGAAGGCATCGAGCAGTTCGGTCATCACCTCGCGGTCGTTGCGGCCGGAGCGCTTGAGGACATGGAAGGAGTGATCGGCCTCCTGCACCAGATGCAGCGTCGCACGCGCCCCCAATCCCTTCACCACGGGCTCGAGCAGATCGAGCTCGGCCAGCGCATCGCGCGTGCCCTGCAGGAACAGCATCGGGACCTTGACCTCGGCGAGATGCTTGGCCCGCTCGCTCGACGGCTTGCCGGCGGGATGCAGCGGAAAGCCGAGGAACACCAGCCCGCGCACGCCGGCGAGCGGCGCCCTGGCCTGCGCCTGCGAGGTCATGCGTCCGCCGAACGACTTGCCGCCGGCGAACAGCGGCAGTTCGCCGCAATGACGCACAGCTTCCGCCACCGCGGCACGGACCGTTGTCTGCGCGACGGCGGGCGGATCGGGCCGCTTGCTGGCCTTCTCCATGTAGGGAAACTGATAGCGCAATGTCGCGATGCCGCGCTCCGCCAGGCCCTCCGCGATCACGGCCATCGAGGGATGCGTCATGCCGGCGCCGGCGCCATGGGCAAACACATAGGCGCTATGGGCCTGCGCCGGCCGCAGCAGCAGCGCGGACACCGTGCCGTCGTCCGAGACGGTGATCGAAAGCGGTTGTGCGGCTGACGCGTTCAAGATGACATCTCGAAGAATTGTTGCTCCGTTACTTCTAGTCGCAGGCCTCGATGCGCGCAAATGCCGCCGCAACCGGCACGCCGCAAGTGAACTGGCTCACAGCCAATCAACATTTCCGTTGTTAGACCAAGCGCCGCCACTGTAGGATGGCGCACACCGCATCACACGCTTAACGCGAACTCGTTTTTCGGCGAATTTTAACATCTCGTCCATATGAGGCGCGGGTACCGCGAATTGGGGGAACGGGGCATGCCTCGCAAGACGATATTCGTCATCGGACTGTTGATTGTCGCCGGCGTCCTCTATTTCAAGGACGATATCGAGACGGTCGCGAGCGGCTTCCGCGTCAAGGTCGTCGACTACCAGCCGCCGGCAAAGACCGTGTGGCTGGATCAGAATGTCAGCGCGGAGCGGCTGCGCTGGTTCTACCACGCCGACCAGGGCACGCGGACCTTCGGCATTCCCCATGAATGGTTCATGGCGCTGGAGCAGCCGACGGTCTGGCCGCTGTTCACCGCGGCGCCGCGACTGAGCGAGACCAATTATCTCGGCCGCTTCGGCTTTATTCCCGACACGGTGATTCCGGGCAAACCCGATGCGCTGCCGATCGGCTTTGCGCAGGGCGGCCCGATGGCCGATGCCAACGGCGCGCCATGGCGCAACCCGCACAGCAAGGCCGACATGACCGGCGTAGGCCTCACCTGCGCCGCCTGCCACACCGGCAGCTTCAGCTATCGCGGCACCGAGATCGTGATCGACGGCGGGCCGGCCAACACCAATCTGTTCGAATTCCAGAAGAGCGTCGGCGTCTCGCTGCTGCTGACGCGGTTCTGGCCGGGCCGCTTCTCGCGCTTTGCCGACGAGATCCTCGGCAAGGATGCCAGCCTCGACGAGCGCATGGCGCTGCGCGGCCAACTCGATCTCGTGCTGAAGCAATACGCCAACATCAATTCGCTCGAGAACAAGGTCGCCGCCAACAGCGTCGAGGAAGGCTATGCGCGGCTCGACGCGCTGAACCGGATCGGCAACCAGGTGTTCTCGATCGACCTGAACAACCCGAACAACTACGCCTCGCATTCGGCGCCGGTGCATTTCCCGCGAATCTGGAACGCACCGTGGTTCAGCTGGGTGCAATATGACGGCTCGATCATGCAGCCGATGGTGCGCAACGCCGGCGAGGCGCTCGGCGTCAGCGCCGAGCTCAACCTGCTCGACGAGTCCAAGGGACTTTACAAATCGAGCGCGCGGATTGACGTGCTGCACGAGATGGAGCGGATGATCGCCGGCGAGCCGCCCAGCGAGGACAAGGGCTTTGGCGGACTTGCGTCGCCGAAATGGCCGGAGAACATCCTGCCGCCAATCAACATGGATCTCGCGAAGAAGGGCGGCGAGCTCTACAAGACGCATTGCCAGGGTTGCCACGGCCCGGCGATCGACAGCAAGGCGCTGCCCGCGAGCGAAGCCTTTGCGCTGTTCAAGGACAAGAAGCGCTGGATCAAGAACGAGGCCGGCCAGCCGCTGCTCGATGTCGAGATGATTCCGATCAGCCATATCGGCACCGACAGCGCGCAAGCCGAAGGCCTCGCGCACCGCACCGTCGAAACGCCGGCCAATCTGAACATCAAGGACGGCAGTTTCGGTCCGGCGCTCGGCGATCTCGTCGAGAAGACCATCGATTATTGGTACGACCAGAACAAGACCCCGCCGGAAGATCGCAAGCGCATCAACGGCTACCGGCCGAACGAGATCCAGGCGCCGCTCGCCTACAAGGTCCGGCCGCTCAACGGCATCTGGGCGACTCCGCCCTATCTGCACAACGGCTCGGTCCCGACCATCTACGCACTGCTGTCGCCGGCGAAGGATCGTCCCGCAAGCTTCTATCTCGGCAGCCGGGAGTATGATCCCAAGGATCTCGGCTATGTCTGGAAGGACAAGATCAAGAACGCCTTCGCGCTCGACACCACCAAGCGCGGCAACAGCAATTCCGGACACGAATTCTCCAACGAGAAGCGCACCGGCGTGATCGGGCCGGAGCTGAAGGAAGACGAGCGCCGCGCCCTGATCGAGTTCATCAAGACGCTGTAGGAACAGATCGCCTCATCGGTCGGTACTTCCACCTCTCCCGCTTGCGGGGAAGGTCGCATCGCATCGAAGATGCGATGCGGGTGGGGGCTCTCTCCACCATACGACTCGTGGAGAGCTGTCTCGTATACACATCT
>NZ_JBXEJO010000115.1:0-19973 GCF_056837965.1 Bradyrhizobium ferriligni | reverse complement strand
CCGCCCTGCCCTCCCCTTTCAGGGGGAGGGTGCGTACCGCGACTCACTCATAGCCCCATCTGCCGGCTCGCGAGATCCTTCATGATCTCCTCGGTGCCTCCGCCGATGGCGTTGACCTTGACCTCGCGGTAGATGCGTTCGACCTTGACGCCGCGCATGAAGCCGGCGCCGCCGAAGATCTGCACCGCCTCGGAAGCGCAGTGCGCCATGGTCTGCGTCGCCTGGTTCTTCATCATGCAGATCTCGGCCACCGGGCTTTCGCCCTGGCCGAGCCGCCATGCCAGCATCTCCAGCATCGCCTGCGAGGCCGCGACCTTCTGCGCCATGTCGACGATCTTGTGCCTGATCACCTGGTGCTGGGCGATCGGCTTGCCGAACGTCTTGCGCTCCTTGGCATAGGCGACCGCCTCGTCGAGGCAGACGCGCGCATAGGCGGTGCAGCTCGCCGCCATGCCCATGCGCTCGCTGTTGAAGTTCTGCATGATGATCTTGAAGCCCTGACCTTCCTCGCCGATCAAATTCTCGACCGGCACGCGGCATTCGTCGAAATGAAGTGTCGCGGTATCCGACGCCCACCAGCCCATCTTCTTCAGCTTGGTGCGGGACAGGCCCGGCGTATTGCCTTCGATCAAGAGCAGGCTGACGCCGCCGGGACCCTCGCCGCCGGTGCGGACCGCGACCGTCAGATAGTCGGCCCGCATCCCCGAGGTGATGAAGGTCTTCTCGCCGGAGACGACATAATGATCACCGTCGCGCCGCGCCTTGGTGCGCAGGTTCGCGACGTCGGAGCCGCCGCTCGGCTCGGTGATCGCGAGCGCGGAGATCTTCTTGCCGGCGAGCACCTCCGGCAGCACCCGCGCCTTGACCTCGGGCCGCGCGGCGCGGGCGATCGGCGGCGAGCCGATGGTGTGGCTCATCAGGCTCGAGGAGACGCCGCCGGCACCGGCGCGCGCCAGTTCCTGCGAGGCCACGATCTTCATGAACTGGTCGGCGGCGATGCCGCCATATTCTTCCGGGAAGCCAAGGCCGAGCAGCCCGATCGCGGATGCCTTGGCATAGAGCTCGCGCGGAAACTCGCCGTCCTCGTCCCATTGATGGGCATAAGGCTCGATTTCCCTGGCAACAAAGCGCCGCATCACCTCGCGAAAGGCCTCATGCTCGCCGGTGTAGAACGGGTTTGCCATCCGCGTGCTCCGTTGATTCTTCCCTCCGACGATGTCCGGATTTCTCCCGGTTCACTTGCGTCGAGTGGCTGCCATCGGTGCCGGCGCCCGGTTGACGATTTGCCAGCCACTAAACGCAAGACAGTATCCTAATACGCCGCCTCCACTGCCATTTCATGGCATCAATCGAGCCAGGAACAGGCGGCGCAAGACTGCCGTTCCGGAGGAGGGAAATTTGCCGGTTCGTTATTACGACTGGATCGCGCATCATCGCCGGCGCACGCCGGACAAGATGGCGCTTGTCGATCTCGCCAGCGATCGCCGCTTCAGCTATGCGGAGCTTGACGCCCGCGTGTCGCGGCTCGCCGCCTGGCTGCGCGACGGGCTCAAGGTCGCTCGCGGCGACCGCGTCGCGGTGCTGGCGCTGAACACGACGGATACGCTGGAGGTGCAGTTCGCCTGCTTCCGGATCGGCGCGATCTTCCTGCCGCTCAACACCCGCCTCACCGTTCCCGAGCTGCGCTACATCACAGGCGACGCCGCGCCCAAGGTGATGATCCATGACGACGACCTCGCCGAGACCGCGCTTGCGGTGGCAAAGCTCTGCAATGTCGCTGCGACCGTGAGGCTCGGCTCGGGCGGCGCCTATGAGACCGGCATTGCGGCAGCCGCGCCGCTCGAGCGGTTCGAGGAGGTCATGCTCGATGACATCTCGACCATCATGTACACGTCGGGGACGACGGGCCAGCCCAAGGGCGCGATCATCACGCATGGGATGACGTTCTGGAATTGCGTCAATCTCGGCGGCCCCGCCTACATCTCGCCGGCCTCGGTGCTGCTGACGGTGCTGCCGCTGTTCCACACCGGCGGGCTGAATTGCTATACCAACCCGGTGCTGCATGCCGGCGGCACTGTGCTGATCATGCGCGCCTTCGATCCCGGCGAGGCGCTGAGACTGATCGGCGATCCCTTGCAGGGCATCAACGTGTTCTTCGGGGTGCCCGCGATCTACCAGTTCATGGCACAGCATCCGTCCTTCGCGGCGGCGGATTTCAGTCGCCTGATGATCGGCGGGGTCGGCGGCGCGCCGATGCCGGTGCCGCTGCTCAAGACCTGGGAGGCGCGCGGCGTGGCGCTGCAGCAGGGCTACGGCATGACCGAGACTTCGCCGGCGGTGATGGTGCTCGACCGCGAGGATGCCGCGCGCAAGGCCGGCTCGTCCGGCAAGCCGGTGCTGCACACCGAGGTCCGCATCGTGCGGCCCGACGGCAGCGACGCGGCGGTCGGCGAGCTCGGCGAACTCTGGGTCAAGGGCCCGAACATCACGCCGGGCTACTGGAACAGGCCGGACGCCAATGCCTCCTCCTTCACGGACGGCTGGCTGCACACCGGCGACGCCACGCGGATCGACGAGGAAGGCTTCTACTACATCGTCGACCGCTGGAAGGACATGTACATCTCGGGCGGCGAGAACGTCTATCCGGCCGAGGTCGAGAGCGTGCTGCATCAATTGGCCGCCGTCGCCGAGGCCGCTGTGATCGGCATCCCCGACGAGCAATGGGGCGAAGTCGGCATGGCGATCATTGCCGTAAAGCCAAGCCATTCGCTGACCCCGGCCGAGGTCCACGCGCATTGTCAGGCCAATCTGGCGCGGTTCAAATGCCCGCGCCTGATCGAATTCATCGAGGTCCTGCCGCGGAACGCGACGGGCAAGATTCATAAGCCGACACTCCGGCAACAATTCAGCCGGCCGAAGCCAACCGATACCGCGGCGTGAGTCAAACGCGCGCCGCGCGTTCCGGATTTCGCCGCGACAAGGATTACCCCGTTGCCGTCTGCCGGGACCGGCTGCGGGTTCGTTGCGTTAGTCCCAACCAAAATCAATCGAGGAAATTGCCTTTATGAAAACAACAACACTGTCGCTGCTGGCAGCCGCCACGGCGCTCTGCCTGCTCTCCACCCAGGCCGCCTTTGCACAAAAGAAGTATGATACCGGCGCCTCCGACACCGAGATCAAGATCGGCAATGTCGAGGCCTATAGCGGTCCCGCCTCCGCCTATGGCGTCATCGGCAAGACCGAAGAAGCCTATTTCAAGATGATCAACGACCAGGGCGGCATCAACGGCCGCAAGATCAACTGGATCTCCTATGACGACGGCTACTCGCCGCCGAAGACCGTGGAGCAGATCCGCAAGCTGATCGAGAGCGACGAAGTGTTCCTGGTGTTCAACGCGCTGGGCACGCCGACCCAGACCGCGGTGCAGAAGTATCACAATGCCAAGAAGGTGCCGCAGCTCTTCCTTGCCACCGGCGCCAGCAAGTGGAACGATCCGAAGGATTTCCCGTGGACCATGGGTTTCCAGCCAAGCTATCGCGTCGAGGCGCGGATCTTCGGCAAGTACATCCTGAAGGCCAAGCCGGATGCCAAGGTCGCGATCTTCTATGCCAATGACGATTTCGGCAAGGACTACCTGGTCGGCTTGAAGGAGATCCTCGACAAGTCGAGCGTCAAGATCGTCGCCGAAGAGAGCTACGAGACCACCGAGCCGTCGATCGATTCTCACATCGTCAAGCTGAAGGACACCGGCGCCGACGTGTTCGTCAACATCTCGACGCCGAAATTCGCGGCACAGGCGATCAAGAAGATCGCCGAGCTCAACTGGAAGCCGATGCAGGTGATGACCGACGTCTCGATCTCGATCGGCGCGGTCATGAAACCGGCCGGGCTCGAAGCCTCGGAAGGCGTGCTGTCGGCCGGCTATCTGAAGGACGCGTCCGATCCGCAATGGAAGAACGACGAGGGCATGAAGAAGTTCATGGCCTTCGCCGAGAAATACATGCCGGGCGCCAACCTCGCCGACGCCAATCTGGTCTATGGCTACGCCGCGGCCCAGACCATGGTGCAGGTGCTGAAGCAGGCCGGCGACAACCTGACGCGTGAAAACGTGATGAAGCAGGCCGCCAGCCTGAAGGATTTCGCGCCCGACACGCTGATCCCCGGCATCAGGATCAACACCAGCGCGACCGACTTCGCGCCGGTCGAGCAGCTCAAGATGATGCAGTTCAAGAACGGGCAGTGGGAGCTGTTCGGCGACATCATCAGCGCCGAGACCGGCGGTTAGCGCCAGCCGCACGAACAGCTAGCACTAAGTATCGCGAAGCCGCCCATCCGGGCGGCTTCGTCGTTTTGCGAATCGCGGATGGAGCCAAGCCGAGCGACGTGCAAGCTCTCTCCCCGTCACCCTGAGGAGCGCGCTCTTGCGCGCGTCTCGAAGGGTCGACGGCCCCGGCTCTCTCCCGAGTCGATGCATACGGGCCGTGCATCCTTCGAGGCTCGCTCCGCTCGCACCTCCAGCGACAAAGGCAAAGCCTTTGCGCGGGGATGACGGAGCTAACTCTGCCGTTGTTAGCCCGGCAGGAAAATCGCGAACGGCTCGTCGATCGTGCGACGCAGATGCTCGCGATAGGCGGCGTAGTTCGCATCATCCGCCGACACCCGGCCGAGGCTGGGCTTGGGCACGTTCTTCACCGGCAGGAACGCGATCGGCGCGGCGACCGGCGTCAGCAGCGAGCCGCGGCCGGCGAGCAGCGTTGTGATGATGCCGTACATCTCGCCGGAATTGCGCGGGCGCGACACCGTGATCACGCGATGCTGGCCGTGCCGGTTGGTCACGAGGTAGACGAAGCCGGATTCATTGGGCACCGCGACTTCGCCGTACTGCGTATAGTCGGCGTCCTGCCGCTCGCCTTCGCGGAAGCCGAGCGATGAGGACGCCTCGTCCCAGGTGATCTCCGTCCGATAGGCATAGAGCGCGCCCTGCTCGCCGAACGACGGACGCACCGTGATGTAGGTCCCTTCGATCCGTGCCACCGCGCGGCGCGAATAGGATCCGAGGCTGTCGGGCGCGATCCCGCCATTGGCGGGTGCGGTCACCGTGATCGTCTCAGGCAGCTTGCGCAGGGACACGCCCAGCGCCTGCTCCAGCCGCACCGTGGTCGCCAGCGTGAACGGGCGGCGGCCGCCGAGCACCTTCTCCAGCGTCGAGAGGCTGAGCTTGGCCTGCTCGGCCAGCGCCTGCCGCGAGATTCGGCGGCGCGCGATTTCCTCGCGAATGGTCTCTGCAACCTGCCGGCTCTGCTCGGCGGACAGCTGCTTGTCAGGCGTCGGCATCCAGATTCCTGCCCGGTTCCCCTTGATTCCGCGCAGTCTAGCAGACCGCACAACCCATCACAAAACCGCACAAACCCGCATCCCGCGGCGGCGGGCCGCGCCGGACGGCGGCCAATCATTGCCGATCATTCTGCTCGCGCCAAAACCGCCGTTCTCCATGATCGCAAGGCAGCGAAAGTCTCGCTCGGGAGTGACGAAAATGACGATTTACGATGCATGTGAGAGCAGCCCGCAGATCCGCCTGTCGCGCAGGATGCGCATTGCGCTGTTCTTCCTGGTGGAAGGTGTGGCCGCGCTGGTGATCGGTTTTGCGGCCTTGTTCGTGAGCTTCGATCCGGTGTGGTCGGCCGAACTGCCGCAACAGGCGGTGCTGCGGCCAAGCGATGCGCGCTCCGGCTCGCTGCTGTTCAAGACCGACGATGGCTACAGGGATGCGCTCAGGCTCGGCGTCGATGTCGACCTCACCGTGTCGGGCCCGACCGTCCGCGCCCGCGTCACCCAGATCTTCCGCAACCCGACCAAGGAGTGGGTGGAGGCGACCTATGTCTATCCCCTGCCGGCCGGCGGCGCGGTCGACACGCTGAAGATGGTGGTCGGCGACCGCGTCGTGGTCGGCGACATCAAGGAGCGGCAGCAGGCTCGCGCCATCTATGAGCAGGCCAAGCAGAACGGCCAGAAGGCCGCGCTCACGGAACAGGAGCGGCCAAACATCTTCACCAACTCCGTTGCCAATATCGGCCCCGGCGAAACCGTGCTGGTGCAGATCGAATATCAGGAGCCGGTGCAGCAGAACGGCAGCGAATTCTCGCTGCGGGTGCCGATGGTGGTCGGCCCGCGCTACAATCCGCGTCCGGTGGTGCAGAGCGTCGACCTTCGCGCCGACGGCAACGGCTGGGGCGCCACGTCAACCGATCCCGTGCCGGACCGCGACCGCATTGCGAGCGAAGTGCTCGATCCGGCGGAGAATGCGCCGGTCAATCCGACCAACATCACCGTGCACCTCAACGCCGGCTTCCCGCTCGGCGAGGTGAAGAGCCATTTCCACCAGGTCAGGATCGAGAGTCTCGACAGCACCACGCGCATCGTCAAGCTCGCCGAAGGCCCGGTGCCGGCCGATCGTGATTTCGAGCTGACCTGGAAGCCGGCCGCCGAGAAGGCGCCGTCGGTCGGGCTATTCCGCGAGCATGTCGGCAATTCCGACTATCTGCTCGCCTTCGTCACCCCGCCGTCGGTCGAGCAGGCGCAACAGAAGCCGTTGCCGCGTGAGGTGATCTTCGTGATCGACAATTCCGGCTCGATGGGCGGCACCTCGATCATCCAGGCCAAGGCGAGCCTGATTTACGCGCTCGGCCGCCTCCAGCCGGCCGATCGCTTCAACGTGATCCGGTTCGACGACACCATGGACACGCTGTACCCGTCGCCGGTCGCGGCAAACAGCGCCAATATCGGCAATGCGACGGCGTTCGTCAGCGCGCTGCAGGCCCGCGGCGGCACCGAGATGGTGCCGGCGATGCGCGCGGCGCTGTCCGACACCAACCACGACGACGCTAATTACGTCCGCCAGGTCGTGTTCCTGACCGACGGCGCCGTCGGCAACGAGCAGCAATTGTTCGAGACCATCAGCGCGCTGCGCGGCCGCTCGCGGGTGTTCATGGTCGGCATCGGCTCGGCGCCGAACACCTATCTGATGACGCGCGCCGCGGAGCTCGGCCGCGGCACCTTCACCCATATCGGTTCGGTCGAGCAGGTCGACGAGCGCATGCGCGGCCTGTTCGCCAAGCTGGAGAATCCCGCGGTGACGAATCTCTCGGCGAAATTCTCGGAGGCAACGGCCGACCTGACGCCGTCGGCGCTGCCCGACGTCTATCGCGACGAGCCGCTGGTGCTGGCCGCCAAGCTCGACAAGCTTGCCGGCTCGGTCGAGATCAAGGGCCGCATCGGCGACCGCCCGTGGAGCGTGACGCTGCCGCTCGCGAATGCCGCTGAAGGCAAGGGCCTGTCGAAACTGTGGGCGCGCCGCAAGATCGCCGATGCCGAGGTGGCGCGCACCACGCGTCAGGAGAGCCCAGAGGAAGCCGACAAGACCATCCTCGCGCTGGCGCTGGAGCATCAGCTCGTCACGCGGCTGACCAGCCTTGTCGCGGTCGACAAGACGCCGAGCCGCCCCGAAGGCGAGCCGCTGAAGTTGAGCGAACTCCCGCTCAACCTGCCCGCTGGCTGGGATTTCGCGAAGCTGTTCGGCGAGCGTCCGAATCTGCCGGCTACACCGGGCGAGCGGCGCGCCGACGGTGGCGACGGCAAGGTGCAGCTCGCTGCGCTGAAGCGGTCACCGGTCGCGACGCAAGCTCCCGGCACGATCCAGCTGCCGAAGACCGCGACCGATGCGGAGCTGAAGATGATCGCGGGCGTGATCCTGCTCACGGTCAGCCTTCTCCTCCTGGTGTTCAACCGGCGTCAGACGTCGCCCCAATGACGTCGGATGAAAGGAGGAGGTGTCCCCCAACCTCCTCCTTCAAGAGCGCGCGCGGCCTTCCACCCGTCCCCCAAGGGCCGCGCGCGCAACTTCTCTCACCCGAGGAAGGCATCGCGCGAATTTCCAACCCTCACCCTGAGGAGCACGCGAAGCGGGCGTCTCGAAGGGCGAGGCCACCGGACCGGCCTCACCCTTCGAGACGCGCTGCGCGCTCCTCGGGACGAGGGTCAGACAGTCGCTTCCCGCAATGGCCAGAGCAGAACAACATGCCCCGCTTCATCCTACCCCTCGCCTTCGCCCTCATCGGCCTGATCCTGTTCGGCCAGGGCGCCTATATCCACGCCAAGGCGCTGCTCGCGCAGGTGCTGCTGGAACGCGCCTTCGCACAGAGCATCGCGACCGGCCAACCGGTGAAGCCGTGGAGCTGGGCCGACACCTGGCCAGTGGCGCGGATCGAGGTGAAGCGCCTGCAGGCTTCCGCGATTGCACTTGCCGGCAGCAGCGGCCAGGCGCTGGCGTTCGGCCCCGGCCATGTCGAGCAGACTGTCGATGCCGGCGAGCGGGGCGTGGCGGTCTATTCCGCACACCGCGACACGCATTTTCGCTTTCTCAGGGATGTCACAATCGGTGACGAGATCGACGTCACGCGAAGCGACGGCAAGATGTTTCGCTATCGGGCCGATCGCAGTTCGGTGGTCCGCTTCGATCAATCGGGGGTCGATCCGCTCACCGACCGACATGAACTGGTGCTGTCGACCTGCTGGCCGTTCGATGCGCTGACATCGGGGCCCGAGCGTTATCTGTTGCACGCGACTTTGGTCGAAACGGATTCGCGCCCGCGCGAATCGGGTTCCTGATACGCAATCAATTTTGCGCCTGCCGGGATATTGCGCGCGGTGCCCTGACCTGCGCCAGCATGAGTTGCTACCCCCTTTCCCTCGCCATAAAAACAATGAAAAATCGCGCGCCTCACGGTGATCCGCCGTGGCCAGAGGAAACAAAGACAACAAGGATAAGGGCAGGCTCCATGGAAGCTTTCGCAAGCACCGCGTCTCATGTGTCCCACAAATGGGCGCCGCCCGCTGACGCGAGCGATATCGTCAAGAGCATCCACGCGATGCTGCATCCGCGCAACATCGTGCTGGTCGGTGCCACCGACAAGCCCGGCAATTACGCCGAACGAATCTGGAACAATCTGGTCAAATACGGCTACGCCGGCGGCCTCTATCCGATCAACGCCAAGCGCGAAGCGATCTGGGGCGTCACCTGCTACAAGGACTTCGCCAGCCTTCCCGAAAAACCCGACCATGTGCTGGTTCTGGTGCCGGCCCGGTTTGCGGTACAGGTGATCCGCGATGCGGCCGCGGCCGGCGCGCGCTCGGCAACCATCGTCACCTCCGGCTTCAGCGAATTGCAGGATGAGGAGAGCCAGCGGCTCGCTGTCGAGTTGAAGCAGGCGATCAAGGAGACCGGGCTTGCGGTCACCGGCCCGAATTGCCTCGGCAATCTCAGCGCCGGCGAGAACCTGTTCACCAATATCGACGACCGCATCGTCACCATGGAGCAGGGCGCGGTGGCGATCGCCGGCCAATCCGGCGCGATCGTGATGGCGATCCGCCAGGCGCTGGAGGATCGTGGCGTCGGCGTCGGCTACATGGTCACCACCGGCAACGAATCTGGTCTCGAAACGCCGGACCTGATGAGTTATTTCGCCGCCGATCCGAGCATCCGCGTCATCGTGGTCTATCTCGAAGGTGTCAGGAACACAAAAGTGTTCCGCGATGCCTGCAAGGCCGCGCGCGCCGCCGGCAAGCCGGTGATCGCGCTCAAGCTCGGCGCCTCCGAAGGCGGCCGCGCCGCGGCGATGGCGCATACCGGCGCGCTCGCCGGCTCGATCGAGACCTTCGATGCGATCTCGACCCGCGAAGGCGTGATCCGGGTGCGCGGGCTGGATGAACTGATCGAGACCACCGAATGCTTTGTGCATGCCGATCCGCCGAAGGGCAATCGCCTCGCGGCGGTGTCGCTGTCGGGCGGCAAGCGCGGGCTTTTGATCGACGCGTTCTATTCCGCCGGGCTGAATTTTGCACCGCTGAGCCCGAACGCCTCGGAGCAGCTGGCGAAGATGCTCGGCCCGGGCAGCATCGTCGGCAACCCGCTCGACGCCGGCTTTGCCGCGGTGGTCGATCCCTCCGTCTACATGAAGTCGATCAAGATCATGATCGACGATCCCGACACCGATATCGTCATCATCGATGCCGAGCTGCCGAAGGCGCCGCACGAGCTGCGCGAGCGCAATCTGCGCATCGTCAACGAGATGGCGGGCCAGGCCAACAAGCCGGTGATCTATATCAGCGCGATGTCGATCGGCTTCACCGAATTCACCAAGGGGCTGCGCAAGTCGCTGCCCGATATCGCCGTCATGCAGGGCCTCGACCGCGCGGTCGGCGCGATCAAGTCGCTGATCGAATATGCCGGCCTGCGCAAGGAAGTACCCGATATCGCGTCGAGCTCGAAGGCATCGGCGCGCGCGGTGCTGGAGAAGACGCTGAAGGCCGCCAACGGCGCCGCCGCACTCGACGAGGTCGCCTCGAAGAAGCTGCTCAAGGCCTATGGCATCCCGGTCTCAAAGGAAGAGGTCGCGCAAACCGCGGCGGAGGCCGTGAAGATCGCCAAGCAGATCGGCTTCCCGGTGGTCGCCAAGGTGGTCAGCCCCGACATCCTGCACAAATCCGATGTCGGCGGCGTGGTGCTGAATCTCGCCAGTACGGCCGAGGTGAAGAAGGCGTTCAACGACATCACCGCGCGGGTAAAAAAGCTGAAGGGCAAGCCGAAGCTCGAGGGCATCCTGATCGCACAGCAGGTCAAGGCCGACCTCGAGCTCGTGGTCGGCGCCTCGCTCGACGCGGAGATGGGCCCCGTCGTGCTGTTCGGCACCGGCGGCGTCGATATCGAGCTGATGAAGGACGTCGCGCTCGCCGGCGCGCCGCTCGACGCCGCCGAGGCGAAGGAGCTGATCGCCAGGACCAAGGCCGGGGTCAAGATGAAGGGCTACCGCGGCAAGCCCGCGCTGCACGAGCCGTCGGCGGTGAAGGCGCTGGTCGGGCTCGCCAATCTGATGGCGGACGCCAACGGCCGCATTGCCTCGATCGACGTCAACCCGTTCCTGATCAACAGCAAGCTCGGCGTCGCCGTCGACGGCCTGATCGTGCTGAACAACGCCGCCGCGAACAAGGCCGCGGGGCATTAGGTTCGGCGCGCACTTTACGTTCCGTCATCCTGAGGTGCGAGCGGAGCGAGCCTCGAAGGATGAATCGGCCCAACTCTCGGCCGTTCATCCTTCGAGACGCGCGGAGCCTGTCATCGGGCCGCGCTTTGCGCGGACCCGGTGGCGCTCCTCAGGATGACGGAACTGCAGCGTGCGATCCGTCCGAAGCATACATTTTGGGCTAAAAGCTCGCACCCCACTGCCGCGCGGTCTGCATCACCCAGTCGCGATAGAGTGTCAGCGGCGTCACGCCGGTGATGCCGCCGCAGCCGGCGGCGCCGTTCGGCCCGGTGGACCAACTCACCACGCCGACGATTGCGGGGCCGCCCTGCTTGTCCTCGAACACCGGCGCGCCGGAATCGCCGGTGCAGGCCCCGAGCCCTTCGCGCACACCCTGCCCGACCGGATCGACGAGACGGATCTGCAACGTGCCGGGCTTGCCGCTCGCGATCAGGCCGGCGACGCGGGTAGCTCCACCGCTCTTGCCGTCACCGCGCACAGTGACGCCGACGCCCGCGATGGTGAAGCGGCCGCCGACCTGGATCGGAATGTTTGGCATGCCGAGCGCGGCCGGCGCCTTGCCTGCGACCGGCGCCGCGAGCTGCAGCAGCGCGACATCGGCGGTCGCAACATGATTGGTCATCGCCTGCATCCGAAAGCCGGGATGGATCGCAACCGTGCTGACGTCCTGCAGCTTCGGCTGCCTGTCCGCGCCATATTCGACGATCTTGTAATCGGCGCCGGGCTGCACGCAATGCGCCGCGGTCAGCACGACCTTCGGCGCGATCAGCGCACCGGTGCAGAAATTGCCGCGCGAACCGACGATGGTGACGACGGAGCGCGCAACGCCATCAGTCGACGGCGCGCCGCCGCCGACGATGGCCAGCGCCGGCGTCGCCACCAATAGGCTAAGAAAAGCTGTCGCTCGAATCACGCTCGTCATGGAACCCTGTCGGTCTGCATCGGAATTGAGCCCATTCGATGCGCGGCATTGCGTCGCTCGCACCAGGCTCTGGAGAACACGCAATATTGTACAGAGCATCCAGGCCTGCACGCGTCAATTGTCTAAATATCTAGGCATCGATCACTACGACGTTGAAGTCGCCGCCGGAATCCTGCAGCACCATCGCGTTCACGCGCCACACATCGTCGTCTTGTCGCCAATGCAACACATCAAATCGCGCGTTCGGCGCGCGGACGACGTTCGAATGTGAACTGCGCCTCTTGATTGCCCGCATCAGCGCCGTAATTTCGGTTCGATAATCATACAACCTCCGGTTGCATATCGCATACTTACCTTTATGACTTTTTGGATGCCGGTGCCGTTGATCTCAACACGGCGTTTCATCCGCCATTTCGTTGAGTTAGAGGATAATGATGAGGATAGCGGTCGTCACGCCGATCAGGCTGTTCAGCGAGGGGCTTACCTCGAGTTTCCAGAACCACGCCGAGTTTGCGATTGCGGCGGCAGTGTCCGATCTCGCCGGCCTGCGCGAGACCCTCGGGACCGGCAGCGTGAATGTCATTCTGATCGACGTCACGCAGGGCATCGATCTCGACGAAGTGCGTGTAATTGCGAGCGAGCATGCGGATGTCGCACTGGTGGCGCTCGGCCTCAACGAGGACCGGCACGACGTGGTCCGCTGCGGCCGGGCCGGATTCAGCGGCTACATTTCCCGGAACGCCAGCTTCGACGAGCTCTGCCGCACGCTGTCGGACGTGGCATCGGGGCGGCTCGCCTGCAGCGCCGAAATTTCCGGCGGCCTGTTGCGCGCGCTGTTTTGCATGGAACGTCAAGCGGATACGATCGACGCGGACCAGGGACTGACGCGCCGCGAAAGCGAGGTTCTCAAGCTGATCGGACACGGCCTGTCGAACAAGGAGATCGCGCGCGATCTCAATCTCAGTCTTGCGACGGTCAAGCACCACGTCCATCACGTGCTGCAGAAGCTCGGCCTGCCGCGCAGGGCGCAGGCGATGCGACGGGTGCGCGAAGCACCGTGGATCGCATCATTGGCAGCGATCCCCGATCGGTCCCGCGAGCTCGACTGACACCGACACCGTGAATTCCGTGTTCGGCCGACACGCGGGTCGCGTTCGCGCACCGGCGCGCAGATGCACGCGCATGTCTGCCCCGGCACGCACAATGGTGCGGTGAGATCGGTCCCGACTAAACCCTTCGATCGATCGATCGAGGCGCAAGATCGATCTCATGGACCGATCGATCCGTGTCGTCGGCTCGATCCTTTCTGATCCACCGCGGTGAATAGGCCTTTCGCGTCACAGCTGCCACAACTGCACCAACGCAACGACATGCGGTTCTGCTGGTTCGCTGCGTGAAAGCAAATTGCCGCGGAAGACGGATCGCCTGCACGGTTTTGCGGCTGATCGGTCGGGATTGATTTCATGAATCCAGTTGCCGACATCGCTGGTCTGGCTGCCTTGTGGCAGAGAACGTCGGGCGGCGCCCCCACGGTGAAGATCGCGATCATCGACGGCCCCGTCGATTTCAATCATCCTTCGCTCAGGCAAGCCCGCGTCGCCAGGGGCGACGAGTTCGTCGCACCGGCTTCGCCGATGATCCAGTCCGAGCACGGCACGCATGTCACGAGCGTGCTGATGGGCACGCCCGGCAGCCCGGTGCTCGGCGTCGCGCCGAATTGCAGCGCGACCGTGTTCTCGATTTATCGCGAGACTGTCTCCGGGCAGATCGAGCCGTCCTCGCAAAGCACCCTGGCGCTCGCGATCAACCAGGCGCTCGCCGCCGGCGCCGACGTCATCAATATCAGCAGCGGCCAGCAATCCGCGACCGGTCAAGCCGACCGCATTCTGGTCGACGCGGTCCGCGCTTGCGAACGCGCGGGCAAGCTGATCGTCGCCGCTGCAGGCAATGACGGATGCCGCTGCGTCCAGGTGCCGGGCAGCCTCGCTTCGGTGCTTGCGGTCGGCGCGTGCGATCCGGCCGGCAATCCGCTGCCCTTCAGCAATTTCGGCGACGCCTATCTCGAGAACGGCATCCTCGCGCCGGGCGAAAACATCGCCGGCGCCTCGCCGGTCCGCAACATCAGCCTGCGCTCCGGAACGAGTTTCGCTGCGCCGATCGTCAGCGGCGTCGTCGCCCTGCTGCTCTCGTGCCTGCGCCAGACCGGACGCAAGGCCGATCCGCAAGCCGTCCGTGCCGCGCTGCTCGAAAGCGCGGCGCCCTGCCGCAGCGACGGCAGCGCCTCGCGCTGCCTCGCCGGACGGCTCGATATTCCCGCGGCTGTCGCCGCCCTGCTTGGCGAGCAGGCGGACGCCGTCATGCCGTCGGGTGCCACGGCCGCGACTCCCCGTTTCCGGGGAGTGTCCGCGTGCCCTTTCGTCCAACCGTCATCCGCCGCTCAGCCAACTGCAACCAGAGAGGGTTCCATGGGAGATCTATCAGCAATGTCTGCACCATCGGCTCCGCGCATATTCGGGCCGGACGGCTCGGTCCTGCGCAGCAGCGCCGGGATCATGCCAAGCGAAGCGCAGCCTGCTGCGCCCGCAGCGCCTGCGGCCATCGCCGCGCCCGTTGATCACGGCGTCGCCGCCGCGCCGATCGCAGCGCCGGCGCCGTATCCGTATCACGCTCCCCACGCGGGCGGCGACATGGTCTGGATGCCGACGCCGGCACCGCAGATGGTCATGCCGCCGATGATGATGCCGCAGATGGCGATGCCGGCGGCCGGCATGATGCCGCAGGCCTGGCTGCAGCCGCAGCAGCTGCCTGCGCTGATGCCGAGCAACGCGCTTCCCGTCGCGATGCCGCAGGCGCTGCCGATGTACGAAGCCCCCGCGGTTCGGACCAGCGAGAAGAGCTGCGGCTGTGGCGGCGGCATGCGTCCGCAGGGCGCCGCGGCGGAATCCACCGGACAGCTCGCGTTCCCGATCGGCCGGCTGTTCTACGATTTCGGCAAGGAGGCGCGCCTCGACTACTTCGTGCAGGCCATCGCCAATTGGCGCGACAGCCTGATCGGACGCGGCGATCCGGCGTTCGGACCGGAGCGCGACCGCTCCGGCGATACCTCGGCGCCGTACAATCCGGCGATCATGGCGCGCTATCTGTTGAACCAGGCCGAAGGCGAGAGCGCGACACCGAGCGGCTCGGGCAACAACTTCCCGGATGCCGATGCCATCATCTGGACGATGACGATCGACTCGATCCCGATCTATGCGGTCAAGCCGCTCGATGTGTTCGGTCTTGGATTCTTCGCCGCGCTGATCCTGGCGCTCTGGCATCAGGAGGTCTCGCATGACGATCCATCGAACACCCGAACCGTGGTGCCGGCAGCGCGCGGCGGCGACGATACGCCGCCGACCACGCCCCCGGCTTTCCCGCCGCGCGGCGGCGTTGCGCGGATTTCGATGGCCGGCTGGGTCGACAGCGCCAACACGACCAAGCTCCTGAACGGGACCGTCGTGCCGACGCTGGTGACCGACTGGCGCGGTTTCTATCAGTGGGATCTCTACACGCTGTTCGGACCCGATCCCGACACCTGGCCGGCCGGCGCGGAAGGCTTCCTCGAACGGATCTACAACGAGTTCCGCAATGTCGGCCTCTCGCCGCAGGATCGCGCGCTGAACTATTCCGCGATGAATGCATACAACACGCGGAAGATCTTCACCGACGTCGCCAAGAAGGGCTTGCGGCTCGATACCGTCGAGGTCGACCAGAGCGTCATCTGCCGCCCGGACTCGGTTTGTCACGACGTGACTTACCGCTTCTTCAATCCGACCCAGGTCCTGACCCAGGCGCGCGAAGTCTATCAGTACACGATCGACGTGAGCGACGTGGTGCCGGTAGCGGTCGGACCGCTGCGGCAGTGGCAGGTCTATTGACGCGATTGCTCCTCCACGTCCGGAGGAGATCAGAACGTGGCGCGAATGCGTCGCGTGGTCCGGGGGATCGACGCGATGAGCGATCCCCTGGGCGACGTCCAGCGACGGCTGCCCCGGTCGGTGCCCACCTCCCGTAGTTGCCGTCAATTCAAACCGAAAGAAGGAGCTGAACATGTACGCAAGGAACGACTTTGAGACCTTCGGCAGCGTGCGTAGCCCGATCCAGTGTGAGGGCATCGAGCGCGGTCCGAAGCGGATTGCCGACGTGGCGACCAACGGGTCGGTCAATCCGCAGGGCTGGGGAGAAATCCTCGGCGGCGTCGCGCAGGCGCTGCCGGGTGTCCTCGGCGCCTTCGGCATCTGATCGCCAAACTCGGGGCCCGGCGCTGTCGGGCCCCACCCCACTTCGAGGAGGCCGATATGATGCAGAAATCCACCGCCAGGAGCCCACAGCAACAGCAGCAGCACGGTCGCCGGATCGAGCCATCCGGCAAGATCGTCGTGTCGTCAGTCGTGAGCCACGCCTCGCTGATCGCCGCGATCAGCGACCGCAACCCGATCATCGCCAAACGCACCACATCCGACGAAGACAAATCCTGACGTCGTCGTCATCACCGAACCTATGGAGCCGATGCCATGGCAAAACCGCCCCGCAAATCCGGATCCGACAGCGCCGCCTCGCCGCCGCCGGCGGAAGCACCTTCCGCAGCGTCACGCATGGCCCAGGCGCGGCGCCCGATGGAGGCAGCTGTTGTCGCCCGTCCGAAGATCGCCACCACCCCCACTCCGCCGACAACGCCGACCTATCTGGCGCCGCCGCAGGGCCCCGGGGCTCCGCAGCAGATGCGCCATGATGGCTCACCGCATTCGGAAGAGCGGCTCAACACCGCGATGAAGATCCTGCTCGATCCCACGGCGCGCGCGCTGCCGAGCAAGGTCTATTCCGGACAGGCGCGAAACTGGACTCGCAGATCGTAATCGGCGTTGCGCGCCGAGCAGGCCGCGATCCGCAACCACGCACGCAACGGCCCGCCCGATCCGGCGGCGCGGCCGTTGCCGTTCGCCGGAGAGAAACATGAACGAGAACGGCAGTCCCCCTCGCATCAATCTGCGCCGCGTCGCCTTCACTTGTGTGGGCCTCGGCACGTTCCTGTTTCTCGCGGCCGGCACGCTGCGATGGGCCGGGGCTTGGGTGTTCCTGCTCGAGATCACGATCGGCGGGCTGATCACCGAGGCCTGGCTCGCCCGGCACGATCCGGGGTTGCTGGCCGAGCGGCGCACCGCGCGCGGCCAGGCCGGATGGGATCGCGTCATCACGACGATCATGCCGCTGCTGTGGCTGACATGGCTGCCGCTGATGGCGCTCGACGCAGTCCGCTACCAGACATCGCTCGTGCCCTTCTGGTCGCAATGCGCCGGCGCCGTGATGATCGCGACATCGTTCTATATCGTCTACCGGACCTACCGGGAAAACAGCTACGCCGCGCCGGTCGTGAAGATCCAGCGCGAGCGCGGGCATGCGGCGGTGACCACCGGACCCTACGCCTATGTGCGGCATCCGATCTATGCCAGCGGCCTGTTGACCTATGTCGGCACGCCGCTGCTGCTGGGATCCTGGTATGGCCTTGCCATCGTGCCCGTGATGGCGCCGCTGCTCGGCTTACGGTCGCTGATGGAGGAGCGGATGCTGACCGCCGAGCTCGACGGCTATGCCGAATATCTCGAGCGGGTGCGCTATCGCCTGGTGCCGATGGTCTGGTGAGCTGGTTCCGCGTGGCGGATTTTGCCGCGAACTGGCGGCTTGCCTGATCGGCGGCAATTCCAATAAAGAAGGCTGGACGCGCGTTTCCCTGTTGTCCTGCAATCGGCCGGACGATCCGAGGCGAAGCCGCCGCTTTGCAACGGGCAGGACTTTGATGATTGAGGCAGTGATCTGGGATTTCGGCGGCGTGTTGACCACCTCGCCGTTCGAGGCATTCGCGCGCTATGAGACCGAGCGTGGCCTGCCGATCGACATCATCCGCCGCACCAACGCCGCCAATCATCTCGAGAACGCCTGGGCCAAGTTCGAGCGCGCCGAGATCGATATCGACGCATTCGACGCGCTGTTCGCGACGGAATCGAAGGCGCTCGGCGCCGAGGTGCGCGGCAAGGACGTGCTGCCGCTGCTCTCCGGCGACCTGCGCCCCGAGATGGTCGAGGCGCTGAAGCGCATCAAGGCGAAATTCAAGACCGGGTGCATCACCAACAATCTGCCGGCGAACGCGATCGGCAGCCATAGCGGACGCACGCTCTATGTCGCCGAGGTGATGGCGCTGTTCGACCACGTCATCGAGTCCGCGAAGATCGGCCTGCGCAAGCCCGACCCGCGCATCTACCAGATGATGGTGGAGACGCTGCAGGTGAACCCGAAGAACTGCGTCTATCTCGACGATCTCGGCGTCAATTTGAAGCCGGCGCGCGAGATGGGCATGACCACGATCAAGGTCGCGAATGCCGCGCAGGCGATCGGCGAGCTTGAAGCCGCGACCGGCCTCACGCTGAGGTGAAGAGGTTTCGCAGCCGGCACGACCAGATGCAGCTCTGCATGGCGCATGCGTATCTGGACTGCCTGAAGTAGGCGATCGACCAGAAGATCGTTGGCCCGCAGCGCAAGGAATTCGTCGAGAGCTGCGCGGGTTGACGGTAGCCGGGCTACGAGCCTGTTCTCCTTCCCCCTGAAAGGGGGAAGGTCGGGATGGGGGTCAGCCGCAGACGCCGGTGTTGATGGAGAGAGTAGATCCCCACCCGCTTTGCTCTGGCGAGCAAAGCGACCTCCCCTTTTCAAGGGGAGGTTCGAACCACACGCTAACAACTGTATTTGCGCTTGGCGGAAATACCCCGGAACCCTTGCGCTAACGCCATGCCTTTGCGGGCCAAACGAGCCTTGTGCTTTGCCCGCAACGGGCGCAGAACAGGTCCGAGTTCAAGGCAAATTCGGAGCTGATCCTCGTGGCTGACACCAGGCCCACCGCCTCGATCGAGGCCGTGGAAAGCGGCCTCGCCGCGCAAGGCTATATTGCGAGCCGGCAGATCGCGACCGCGGTCTTTCTGTCGCAGCAGATCGAGAAGCCGATCCTGGTCGAGGGCCCTGCCGGCGTCGGCAAGACCGAGCTCGCGAAGGCGATCGCCGCATGGCGCGGCATGAAGATGATCCGCCTGCAATGCTATGAGGGCCTCGACGAGGCCAAGGCGCTGTATGAGTGGAAATATGCCAAGCAGCTGCTCTACACCCAGATCCTGAAGGACAAGCTCGGCGAGGTGCTCGGCGGCGCGCAGTCGCTGGCCGCTGCGCTCGACCAGCTCCACACCTTCGGCGACGTGTTCTTCTCCAAGGAATTCGTCGAGCCGCGACCGCTGTTGCAGGCGCTGGAGCAGCCCGCCGGCTGCGTGCTGCTGATCGACGAGATCGACAAGTCGGATGCCGAATTCGAATCGCTGCTGCTGGAAATCCTCTCGGACTTCCAGGTCACGATTCCCGAGCTCGGCACCGTCTCCGCGGTGGCGCCGCCGACCGTGATCCTGACCTCGAACAGCGAGCGCGATCTTGGCGACGCCTTGAAGCGGCGCTGCCTGCATCTGCACATCGGCTTCCCCGAGCAGAAGCTGGAGGAGCGCATCGTCGAGAGCCGGGTGCCCGGCATCTCGCAGACCCTGCGCAAGCAGATGGTCGGCTTCATCCACGAGATCCGCTCGCTCGACCTGAAGAAGCTGCCCTCGGTCAGCGAGGCGATCGACTGGGCGCGCGTGCTGGTGCTGCTGCAGGCCAGCGAGCTCGACCACGAGATCGTCAAGGACACGCTCAACGTGCTCCTGAAATACGAGGCCGATATCGAGGCCGCGACGCCGCAGATTTCGTCCTTCATCGCCAAGGCGTCGCGCCAGGGCGTGTTCAGCTAGACCAAGATGCGATTGGTTCGAACCATAGCCGAGAGCGAGCTGCGCCCCCTCTCCCGCCTGCGGGGGAGGTCGTATCGCATCGAAAGATGCGATACGGGT